>JALUUN010000592.1 GCA_027021325.1 Planctomycetota bacterium | reverse complement strand
CCCGGCGCCTGGAGGAGGAGGCGGCGCGCCGCGAGGAGCAGGTGCTGCGCCTCGTCGAGGAGCGCCTGGAGGCCTGAGGGCGCGGCTACCCTCCCTGGAGCCCATGGCGATCGTCCCCCTGCGGCCTCTCGGTTCTCCCCGGGAGCAGTTCCTGGACGAGGAGGAGATACGCCGTCACGGCGCCTTCCTGGAGGAGAAACGCCGACTCCTGGAGGAGCGCCGCGCCCGGGTGCGGGCCGGCTGGGGCGAGAAGTACGTCCAGCGGGTCCACGCCAAGGGAAAACTCACCGCCTGGGAGCGCCTGGAGCTTCTGCGCGACCCCGGTTCTCCGGTCCATCCGATCGGGACCTTCGTGAACTGGGGGCGGCGCTTCGAGCAGGCCGGCCGCACCCTGGAGAGTCCCGGAGCCGGGGTGGTCTGCGCCCTGACCCGGGTCGAGGAGCGCTGGGTGGTGGTCATCGCCAACGACAACACCGTCGCCTCGGGCTCCTGGTGGCCGCAGACCCCGGAGAAGATCGAGCGCGCCCAGGAGGTCGGCCTGCGCCTGCGCATCCCGGTGGTCTACCTGGTGGACAGCAGCGGCCTGTTCCTGCCCGAGCAGTCCCGCTCCTTCCCGGGCCGCACCGGCGCCGGCCACATCTTCCAGAAGAACGCCCTGCTCTCGGCCGCCGGCGTACCCCAGATCGCCGGGGTCTTCGGCGACTGCATCGCCGGCGGCGGCTACATGCCGATCATCTCCGACCGGGTGTACATGACCGAGCAGGCCTATATGGTCATCGCCGGCGCGGCGCTCATCAAAGGCGCCAAGAGCCAGCACATCACCAGCCTCGACATCGGCGGCCCCGAGATCCACGTCCACCGCTCGGCCTGCGCCGACGAGCGCGTTCCCGACGACCGCGCCTGCCTGGAGGCGATCCGCGCCGAGGTCGCGCGTACGCCTTCGAACGGCGCCGCCTTCCGCCGTGGCGGCGTGGACCCGGCCGAGCCGCGCTATCCCGCCGCCGAACTGGACACCCTGTTCCCGGCCGACCACCGCCACGCCTACGACATCCGCCAGGTCCTGGCGCGCCTCGTGGACCGCTCCCTGTTCTGGGAGATCCTGCCCCATCGCGGGCGCGAGATGGTCACCGGCATCGGCCGCGTGAACGGCCTCTACGCCGGCTTCGTGGCCAACGTCCAGGGGGCGGTCGAGGACCCCGAGCACCGCGGCCGGCGCAAGCCGGGCGGCATCCTCTACCGCGAGGGCATCGCCAAGATCAGCGCCTTCAGCCGCGCCTGCGACAGCGACGGCATTCCCATCGTCTGGCTCCAGGACATCAGCGGCTTCGACATCGGCCGCGAAGCCGAGGAACACGGTCTCCTCGGCTACGGCTCCAACCTGATCTACACGAACAGCACGAACCGGACGCCGATGTTCACCGTCCTGCTGCGCAAGGCCAGCGGTGCCGGCTACTACGCCATGGCCGGCCTCCCCTACGAGCCGGTCCTGCAGCTGGCCACACCGATCTCGCGGCTCTCGGTGATGGAGGGGCGGACCCTGGCCATCGCCACCTACAACACGAAGCTGGACGACGAATTCCGCATCGCCAGCGAGGACCCGGAGGAGCGCCGCGCCATCGAGGAGGGCATGAAGGCAGTGGAAGCCCGGATCGAGGCCGACATGGATCCCTGGGTGGCGGCCAGCCAGCGTGACACCGACGAGATCGTGATGCCCTCGGAGATCCGGCCCTGGCTGGAGTGCCTGATCGAGGCCTCCTACCAGGCCGCCGGCGTGCGCCGCGTGAAGAACCCCCGCATCTGGTCCCTCCACGACCTGGAGGTCCTGGGCGCCCCCGAGGCATGAGCCGGCCCGCCCTGACCGCGCGCCTGCGCCCCCGGCCCGGGGGCGGCTTCGAGGTCCTGAGCCCGGCAGTCGGCCTCTACGCCGGCCATCCCCCCCGGGGCAGCACCCTGCGCGGCGGCGAGGCCTGCGGCCAGCTGTGGATCCTGGGCGCCGCGGCCGAGCTGCGCCTGCCGGCGGAGGCCCACGGCCTCGTCGCCTCCGAGCCGCCGCCGCTCCGGCGCCAGCCGGTCGTCTGGGGCGGGGTCCTCCTGCGCCTGGAGCCGCCCCGGGCCGGCGCCGCGGCCGCTGAGGCCGGGGGCGCCGGCACGGAACCCGGAGACGGCCGCCTGGTCTATCCCGCTCCCGCCGCCGGCCGCTTCTACCGCTCGCCGGAGCCGGGGGCCGAGCCCTACCTGCAGGAGGGCGAGGAGATCCACCCGGGACGGACCTTCGGCCTCCTCGAGGTCATGAAGACCTTCAACCCCCTGAAGTACGAGCCCGGCCCCGGGCTCCCGGAGCGCGCCTGCATCCGCCGCTTCCTGGTCGAGGACGGCGGCGAACTCGAGGAGGGTCAGCCGCTCCTCGAACTGGAATCCGGCGAAGCCGAGCGCGCGTGACGCCGGTAGGCTTCGCGGAAGGGCACCCCCTGGCGCGCCTCCTCGAGGAGCCGGGCGGTGGCGTGCAGCCCCGGATCCTCGAGGACCGTCCGCAGGACCTTCTCCTTCCAGCCGAGGGCCGGCAGCAGGCGGGCGGCCAGAGCCAGGCCGTCGCGCAGGCTCCGCCAGGCCCGGAACAGCGGCGGCTTGAGGAGCTGGAAGTCGCGGTGGTAGCCGCTCGGAAGCCCCTGGAAGGCCGCGAGGAGGGCGCCGCGCTCGCTGACGACCTGACGCGAGCGCGCGCGCAGGAGCTCGAGGATGTCGGGGTTGCGCTTGTGCGGCATGAGCGAGCTCCCCGTGGTCCACTCCGCCGGGAGCTCGACGAAGCCGAACTCGGCGCTGGAGAAGAGCCACAGGTCCACGGCCAGCTTCTCCAGGTCCAGGGCCGCCCCCTCCAGGACGGTGAGGAAGGCGAGTTCGGCGCGGCCGCGGCCGTGCTGGGCGGCGGTGACCGGCTCCAGCGGCCCCTCGAAGCCGAGATCCCGGGCCACGCCGGCGCGGTCCAGGGGCAGGGGCACCCCGTAGCCCGCGCCGCTGCCGAGGGGACAGCGGCGCAGGCGCCGGGCCGCAAGCTCGAGGTCTTCGCGGTCCTGCTCCCAGGCGGCGGCGAAGGCGAGCGACCAGTCCCCCAGGGTCGAGGGCATGGCCCGGCGCAGGTGGGTGTAGCCCGGAAGCGGCAGCGTGCCCTGGCGCCGGGCGAGGGCGGCGTGGGCCTCGCGCATGGCCTCCAGCAGGGCCGCGAGGACCGACAGGCGCTCGCGCATCCACAGGAAGAGGTCGGTCTGCACCTGTTCGTTGCGGCTGCGGCCCAGGTGCAGGCGCAGGGCCGCCTCGCCGATGCGCTCGCGCAGACCGCGCTCCACGGCCGAATGCACGTCCTCGTCGCCGGGCCCGACCTGGAAGCGTCCCGCCCGGTGCTCCCGCTCCAGGACCTCCAGCCCGCGGCGCAGGGCAGCATGGTCCTCCGGCTCCAGGAGACCGGCACGCCGGAGCCCGTCGGCATGGGCCCGGGAGGCACGCAATTCCAGGGGCAGGAGCTCTCGGTCCTGCAGCCAGTCGTCACCGATGGTGAAGCAGATCATTCCCGGATCCACAGCCTCGCCGCGGTCCCAGAGGGGCTGGAAGGCGGACGGATCCGGGAAGGCGGAGTCGGGTTGCACGGGAGGCTTCACGGCTGAACGGAAGGGAGCGAGCGGAGGCGGGGCAGGACCGAGGCCGCAAGACGCCGATAGACCGCGACGCCGGCCTGGAGCTCGCCGAGCTCCAGGTACTCGTCGGGGACATGGCTGCGTTCAGTCCGGCCCGGGCCGCACTTCACGGCCGGGACGCCGGCCAGCAGCGCCAGATCCGAGAGGGTCGTCGAGCCCACCGCTCGGGCCTCGCCCGTCGCCTCGAGGGCGGCCTGGACCAGGGGATGGTCTTCGGGAGTCTCGACCGGGCCCAGGCGTTCGCTCACGATCTCGACCCGGGCGCGGGGCAGGCGGCGCTGCAGCCACGAGACGGCGGAAGCGGTGCTGCGGCCGGGCACCCGGCGCAGGTCGAACCAGGCCTCGGCCTCGGCGGGGACCACATTGCGCCGCTCGCCGGCGCGGAGCACCGTCGGCACCAGGGTCGAGTGCCCGAGCAGCGGATGGTGATCCGGAAAGACCTTGCAGCGGGGCAGGCCCGCCAGCTCACGGCTGGCGGTGAGCAGCGCATTGTGGTGCTCGACGCGGGCGGCGTGGGCGGCGTGGCAGCTGCGCCCGGTCCAGACCGCACGCAGGACCGCCAGCCCGCCCTGGGCCCGGACCACCCGAAGGCCCGTCGGCTCGCCGCAGACCGCAGCGTCGGGCGGGCCCTCGGCCTCGAGGAGGACGGCCATGCCGGCGTTGTCCGTCTCCTCGCGGGCGGTGAGGGCCAGGAGCAGTTCGCCCTCGCCCGCGGCGGGTTCCGGGGCGGCCAGGAAGGCGCAGAGCATGGCGGTGGCCGGCCCCTTCGCGTCGTTGGCGCCGCGCCCGTAGAGGCGGCCCTCCTGCCAGCCCGAGGCGAAGGGATCCCGGGTCCAGCCCTCCCCCACGGGCACGGTGTCCAGGTGGGACAGGAACATCAGACGCGGGCCGCCGCGCCCGCGCCTTGCCAGCAGGGTGTCGCCCAGACGCCGGACCGGGACCCCGGCCTCCGTGAGCCAGGCCTGGACCGCGTCGGCGGCGGCCCGCTCCTCGCCGCTCGGACTCGGGAGGGCCACGAGGCGCTGGAGCAGGTCGGCGGGCTTCATACCGGCACCTCCTCGGCGGCCTCGCGGTGCAGGGTGACCAGGGTCCCGGTCCCGGCGTCGGTGTAGAGCTCGCCCAGGAGCGCCTCGGGCTCGCGGCCCGAGACGAGATGCACCCGCCGGACCCCGCCCTCCAGGGCGCGGGCCACGGCCCGGGCCTTGACCGCCATCCCCTGGCGCAGGGCGCCGGCCGCTTCCAGACCCTGGAGCTGCCCCAGGTCCAGGAAGGAAAGCAGGCTCGAGGGGTCCTCGGGATCCTGGAGGAGCCCGGGCACGTCGAGGAGGAGGACCAGCTTCGAGGCCTCCAGGGCGACGGCCAGCTCGGCCGCCACGAGGTCGGCGTTCACGTTCAGGAAACCGCCCTCGCCGTCGCCGGCGGGCGGGCCGAGAACCGGCATCCAGCCCCCGGCCAGGAGATCCTGGAGCAGCCGCGGCCGCAGCTCCACGAGGTCGCCGACCTCACCGAAGTCCACTTCCCGTCCGTCCAGGGTGACGGGCGGCCGGCGCCGCGCGCGCAGCACCCCCGAGGCGCCGGCGTCCACGCCCACGGCACGGGCGCCGGCGGCGGTCAGGGCGGCGCCGAGGTCGCCGTTGACCTCGCCCTGGCTGGCGTGGCGCAGGGCCCGGAGCGCCCCCGGCGTCGTGCGCCGGCGGCCGCCGATCTTCTCGGGCTCCTCGCCGAGGGCGCGCTGCAGGAGGTCGGTCTGCGGACCGGCACCGTGGACCAGGACGACGCGCGCGCCGAGATCCTGGATCACGGCCAGCTGGCGGGCCAGGGCGGCGCGGCCCGCCGCGTCGAGGCAGGCCCCCCCGGCCTTCACGACCAGGAGGCGGTCGCGGAGCATGCGGACGTGGGGAGCGGCCTGGAGGAGGTCGATCATGGCTGCAGGGCGGGCTCGGCGGGAGCGGGCGCGAGAAGGTGTTCGAGGAGGGCGGTCTGTCCGTGCAGGCGGAAGCGCGCCTGCTCCAGGACCGCCGAGGCCGGGCCGTCCAGGACCGCGTCCTCGACGACGACGTTGCGGCGCACGGGCAGGCAGTGGAGGAAGGGAGCGCCGGCAGGGAGGTCGCGGGCGCGGATCCTCCAGGACTCCCGCCAGGGCGCGGCGAGGCGCTGGTGCGTTTCGACCTCTCGCCAGCCCTGGAGGCTGCCCCAGGACTTGCCGTAGACGGCGTCGGCCCCGGCCAGGGCCTCGCGGTCCTCGCGTACCTCGACGCTCCCGCCGGAAGCCGCCGCCAGGGCCCGGGCTTCCTCGAGGAGGACGGGGTGCAGCTCGAAGCCCGGCGGGTGCTGGATCACGACGCGCATGCCCCGCCAGGCGGCCATGCAGGCCGCCGAGGCCGGGACCGCCTGGGGCAGGGGCCGCGGGTGCGGCGCCCAGCTCAGGACGAAGGTCCCGTGCGGGTCCACGCCCCGCTCCTCCAGGGCGCACCAGTCGGCCAGGGCCTGGCAGGGATGGTGGCGGGCGCCTTCCAGGTTCAGGACGGGCACCCCGGCATGGCGGGCGAAACCCTGGAGGACCGGATCCTCGAAGTCCTCCTCCACGCGGCCGCGGCGCGGGAAGGCGCGGACCGCGAGGAGGTCCACGTAGGCGCCGAGGACCGGGGCGGCCTCGCGCAGGTGCTCGGCGGCGTCGCCGTCCATGACCACGCCGTCCCGGGTCTCCAGGTTCCAGAGGCTGGAGCCGGCCAGCTGGACGAGGTCCAGGCCGAGCCGGGCGGCGGCGCGCTGCATGCTCGCCTGGGTGCGCAGGCTCGGGTCCAGGAAGAGGAGGC
>JALUUN010000591.1 GCA_027021325.1 Planctomycetota bacterium | reverse complement strand
CCATGGAAAGGACCAGATCCTGGTCGCCATCGTTGTCCAGGTCCAGGAACACAGCCGCCCGGGTCAGGTCGAGGAAGTCGCAGCCGGCCTCGGCCGCCGCCTCCCGGGTGCTCCCGTCCGGCTGCTGCAGGAACAGGCGGTTCGGGACGCCGCCCTGCTGGGCCACATAGAGGTCCTCGAGGCCGTCGCCGTCCACGTCGCCCACGGCCATGCCCTGCCACCCCATGAAGAAGTTGCCCCAGAGCCGGTCCGCCCGGCGCCACCACTCGTTCACACCCTTGCGGATCTCCTCGTCGAACCAGGAGTGGTTGCCGAAGACCTGCCGCGTGTGTTCGGCGAACCAGGGGCCGGGCCCGTGGATCTCCTCGAAGTCCTCCAGACGCGCCGAGCGAAGCAGCGCCCGGCGTCCCCCGTCGCCGTCCCCGGCCTGGAGGAAGCCCATCTCCAGGCGCAGGTTCTGCTGCAGCGCACGGTCCGGGGCCAGGCTCGAGACCTGGATCAGGACGCGAATGCGGAAGCGGCCGGCCTCGCCGGGCCAGACGCGGACGATCTTGAGGGCTTCGCTGAGGGGCCGGTCTTCGTGCGGGGCGCGCAGGGCGGCGACGGCCGAGAAGAGGGACTCCGGCCCCCCTTCCGCCGCCCGCTCCTCCAGGCCGCCGGCGGCCGGCCGCAGGACGCGGCTCCCCTCGTCCTCGAAGACGGTCTCCAGGGGCTCCGGCCGCCACGGCGTCGAACCCTCGAAGTCCGGCGCCAGCCAGGCGCGCGCCTCCCCGGGTTCGTCGTGGACCAGGGCGTGCTCGAGGAGGCCGTGCAGGGCGGCCTTGGCGTGGTCGTGCAGGACTTCGGTGGGCCAGCCATCGGCGGCAGGGTCGAGAGCCTCCAGGTCGTCCTTGAGGCTCAGGGGAACGCGTTCCTCCTCCTCCTCGAAGAGAGGCGCGAGAGGAGCCGCAGCGGCTCCAGGCTCCGGGGCCGGCGGAGGTGCTTCCTCGCCGCCGCATCCCCCCGCGCCCAGGGGAAGCGTGCCGAGGAAGAGGAGCAGGGGAAGGGCGTGGCGCACGGCGGGCCTTGCGTTCCGGTTGGGAAGCCTACCATGAACATCATGCCGCTCCCTGTGCTCCTCGCCCTCCTCCTCGGTCTCCTGCTCCCCGCGGCCCCTGCCCAGGAGTCCGGCTCCGCACTCTGGCTCCCGTCCCTCTACGGAGATGGGATGGTGCTCCAGCGGGAAGCGCCGCTTCGCTTCCACGGCAAGGCGGCGCCCGGCGCCGAGGTACGCCTCGACCTGGCCTTCGGCGAGCTCCGGCGCAGCGGCAGGGCGACGGCCGGCGAGGACGGTGTCTGGTCTCTCGCGCTCGAGGCCCTGCCTGCTTCCGGTCCGGGCACCGTGACCGTGGCTTCAGGGAGCGACAGCCGGACGCTGACCGACGTCTGGATCGGCGAGGTCTGGATCTGCTCGGGGCAGTCGAACATGGAATGGTCCATGCGCCATGGCATCCAGGACACTGCCGGCTTCCGCGCCGGGGCCGACCAGCCGGACCTGCGCCTCTTCCAAGTGCCCAAGGCCAGCACCGCCGAGCCTCAGGAGGACTGCCGTGCCTCGTGGTCCGCCTGCACCCCGGAGACGGTCTTCGGCTTCAGCGCCGTCGCCTACTTCTTCGGCCGCGAACTCCTGCCCCAGGTGGACTGCAAGATCGGGCTCATCGAGAGCGCCTGGGGCGGCTCGGCGGCCGAGGCCTGGACGGCTCCCGAGGATCTCGCTGCCGACCCGGATCTGGCACCGCTTCTCGAGAACGTGGAGAAGGCGCCGCCGAACCACAAGGCCTCGCACCTGATGAACGGCATGCTCGCGCCGCTCTTCGGCTTTGGCATCCGCGGCGTCATCTGGTATCAGGGCGAGTCCAACGCCGGCCGCGCCTGGCAGTACCGGAAGCTGTTCCCGACCATGATCCGGTCCTGGCGGAGGAAGTTCGATCAGGGCGACTTCCCCTTCCTCTGGGTGCAGCTGGCCTCCTTCAAAGCCTGGAAGCCCGAGCCCGGCGATAGTGACTGGGCGGAACTCCGGGAGGCGCAGTCCCTGGCCCTGGAGCTTCCCAACACCGGCCAGGCCGTCATCATCGACCTCGGCGAGGCGCGCGACATCCACCCGCGCAACAAGCACGAGGTCGGCCGGCGTCTGGCCCTGATCGCCCGGCGCGTAGCCTACGGCCAGGAGGTCGTGGACGGCGGGCCGATCCTGCGGGAATGGGAGGTGCGGTCCGACGGCAGCGTTCGCCTTGCCTTCGATCGCGTCGCCGGCGGCCTCCTGGAGCTCGGCGGCGGCGCCCTGCGCGGCTTCACCGTCGCCGGAGAGGACCAGGTCTTCCACCACGCCCGGGCGAGCATCCAGGGCCGGGATACGGTGATCCTGGAGTGTCCTGAGGAGCCGGCCCCGGTCGCCGTTCGCTACGGATGGGCCGACAACCCCGGCTGCAACCTGGGCAACCAGGAGGGGCTTCCGGCTTCGCCCTTCCGCACCGACCGCTGGCCGGGCGTGACCGACGGCCGGGTGCGCTGATTCAGCCCAGGCGCAGGCCGCAGTCCGGGCAGCGCTCCGGGCCGCTCGCGAAGCGGTGCCCGCAGGCCGGGCACTCGATCTCCTCGGCGTCCAGGTCCACGACCTTCTCGGCGGCGGCGCGCTCCTCCGGGCTCATACCTTCCAGCTCCGCCTCGCGCAGCAGAGCCACCGCCCGCCGCGCCGCCTCGTCTCCGCCCGCGACCGCGAGCAGGAACTTCGTCCCTCAGGCATTGGCGTTGGCGCCGGGAGGCTGGACGATGCCGGCCTCGATCCCGGCTGCGCGCAGGCGTTCGGCCAGGGGCGCCAGGGCCGGAGGCGCCCCCTGGGCGATCACGTGGATCTTCTCGTCCATGCCCCCGATCCTAGACGCGCCGGCCGCCGGATGCCTCCCCGCTCCCGGGCCGCCGCCGGCCGCGGCCGCTAGGCTGGGTGCATGCGTGTCCTTCTGGCGAGCGGCGGTTTCGGCACCGCGGAGCGGCGGGCCCTCCTGATCCGGGCCATGCGCCGGCACTTCGAGAGGGTGCGTCGCATCCTCTTTGTGCCCTGGGCCCTTCCCGACCACGAGGGCTACCTCCAGAGCCTGTGCCGCGCGGGCCTGGACGCGGGCTTCGACCTCGACGGCATCCACCGCCACGAGGACCCGGTGCGAGCGGTCGAGGATGCCGAGGCCCTCTACGTCGGAGGCGGCAACAGCTTCCTTCTGGCAGCCTGGATCCACCGCTGCGGCATCCGCGAGGCCGTGCGCCGGCGCGTCCTGGAGGAGGGCGTTCCCTACCTGGGTGTGAGCGCCGGCACCAATGCCGCCTGCCCGACGATCCAGACCACCAACGACATGCCCGTCGTTCAGCCGCCCTCTTTCGAGGCCTTCGGCCTCGTGCCCTTCCAGGTGAACCCGCACTATTACCCGGGCCGCCTTCTCTACCGTCGCGGGGAGGAGCTCGTGGAGCACTTCGGCGAGACCCGGGACGACCGCATCCGGGAGTACCACGAGCACCACGACCGGCCCGTGGTCGGCCTCGAGGAGAGCGGGCTCCTGTGGGTAGGAGAGGGTCGGGTCCGCCTGGAGGCTGCTCCGGCCCGCCTCTTCCGGCGCGGCCGGGAGCCTGTGGACCTGGCCCCCGGCGAGGAGATCCCGGGCCTCCTGGAGCCGGCCCCCGCCGGCTGAGGGCGACGCTCTGCCACGCCGGAGGGTTCCGGGAATGGACGGGAAATCCGCCGCCCTTCCTGGCGCCGGCGGGGCGGGTTTCCTGGACCGGCGGCGCGTCCTCGGATACACCAGAAGGGCGGCTTTCCCGCCGCCCGTCCCCTCCGGCCATGCTGTTCCGCGACCAGGGTCCCCGAAGCAACGCCGCCGCCCGCGAGCGGTCCGCTGGAGAGCGTCCGGTTCCCTGGGAGGACCTCCTCGCCGAGCGCGAGTACCTGCGCAAGCTCCTTCTCGGTATCGTCGGGGATGCCGGTCTGGCCGAGGACCTGGTCCAGGAGACCCTGCTCGTGGCCTGGCTTCAGCCGCCCCGGGGCGGCCGGCCGGTGCGTCCCTGGCTGGCCACCGTGGCGCGCAATCTCGCCTTCAAGCACTGGCGGAGCGAGAGCCGCCGCCGGCGCCGCGAGGACCGTCTTCAGGAAGAGGCCCGGCCGGTGGGCCGGCTCGACCCTCTGGAGCAGCTCGCCTGGGAGGACCTGCGCCGCGACCTCTGGAGGGCGGTGGAGGATCTTCCCGAGCCCTACCGTGCGACTTTGCGCCTGAGCTTCGGCGAAGGCCTGAGCTGCGTGGACATCGGTCGCCGGCTGGGCGTCCAGGCCGACACCGTCAACAAGCGCAAGCAGCGTGCCCTGGCGCGCCTGCGCGAGCGCCTCGACCGCCGCTACGGCCGTGGCCTCTGGGCGGTCGCTCTCCTGGCCCTGGCGGCCCCGCCCGCGCCGTCGGCCGGCGTCGCCCTGCAGCTCGAGGCCTGGGGCCGCCGGGCCGCGCGCTGGAGCGCCCGCGGGCGTGCCGCCGCCGCTCTGGGTCTCGCGGCCGGTGTTCTCGCCTGGGGCGGGACCGCCCCCGCGCCTCGGGCGGCCCCGGTCCCGGCGCCGCCGCCCGCCGGCCTTGCGGCCGCGGCGGCCGCGGCGCCACGGGGCACCGTCGCTCCGGTCTTCCTCGGGGCTCCGGCGGAAGGCTCCCTGGCGCCCGGCCGCCTGGAGGCCGTCGCAGCGGGGGCGCCGCCCGCTCCGCGTTTCCGCCCGGACGGCCCCCTCGAACTCCGCCTCCAGCTCCTGGGCAAGGAGAGCCCGGAGGAACAGGCAGCGCGCTTCGGCCCCGAGGCCGCGGACTAGGAGGCCTCCTCCTCCAGGAAGGCGGCCATCGCCCGGGCCAGGAGCCCGGGGGCGTCCAGGTGGGCGTGGTGGCCGACGCCTTCGAGGAGCCGGCGGCTGCCGCGGCGCAGGGCGCGGAAGCGACCCTCGGCATCGGGCAGGCGGTCGGCGTAGCCGTACTCGGCCTGGAGGACGTGGACCCGCGCCTCGATCCTGCCCAGGAGGCGGCGCCAGAAGGACTCCGGCCAGCGGACGGGGGACGGGCCGCGCAGGCGTGGATCGAAGGGGAAGGCGTAGCGGCCGTCCTCGGTGCGCTCCAGGATGGAGCGGACCATGCGCCGTGCACCCTCCTCGGTGAGGCCGGGGTTGTTCTCCCGGACCCGGCGGGCCGCCGCTTCCGGACTGGCGAAGGTGCGGAAGGGGCGCGGTCCCTGGCGCAGGCGCTCGAGGACGGCGCCGAGGCGGGCAGGCCCCTCCCCGGGCTCCTCGGCGACCGCGCCCAGGCTGTCCACGAGGATCAGGCGCTGGACCCGTCCGGGCAGGGAGCCGGCGAGGAGACAGGCGACGATGCCGCCGAGGGAGTGGCCGACCAGGGCGAAGGGGGCGAGGCCCTCCTCCTCCAGGCGGTCGAGGAGAAGGGTCAGATCCTTCAGATGGTCGAGCTGATGGAAGCTCGCGCCCTCGGGCACGGGCCGGCTGCCGCCGTGCCCGCGCCAGTCCAGGCACAAACCGCGCCAGGCCGGCCCCAGGGCTCGGACGGCCTCGTCGAAGCTGCGTCCGGTGTCGAGGAAGCCGTGGAGGAAGAGGAGGGGCCGGCCCTCGCCGCCGTGGTCCCAGATCCGGAGAGGCAGACCCTGAATGCGGAAGCTTCGGGCGGCGGGCTCCGGGGCCTTCATGGGGCGACGGTCTACCATGCTCCGTCCACGACTCCCAGCCGGCTCTCGTCCGGCGCTCTCCCTCCGGCTCCGATCCCGAACCCTTGGCGCGCACGCTCCTCCTTCCGTCCCTCCTCCTTGGCCTGGCGCCGGCCCTGCCCGCCCAGGAGCCGCCGGGTGAGGGAGACCTCCCCGATCTGGACCTGGAACCGGCCTTCGACGCCCTGCGTTTCGAGCGCCCGGTCTTCCTGACCTGGGCGGGGGAGGACGACGACCTCCTCTACGTCGCCGACCAGGCCGGTCGCATCCATGTCTTCGAGAACCGCGACGACATACGCCGGAGCGAGGTCTTCCTCGACATCCGGGACAAGGTCTTCGAGGCCCGGGACGGGGGCCACAACGAGGAGGGCCTGCTCTCGATCGTCTTCCACCCGCGCTTCGAGGAGAACCGCCAGCTCTTCGTCTTCTATTCCGCAAGCGAGGACCGCGGCCGGCACCGGCGTGGCGTTCTGGCGCGCTACACCGCTCCCGAGGACCGGCGTGCCGATCCGGCGAGTGAGGAGATCCTCCTGGAGGTCGAAGAGCCTTTCGGCAACCACAACGGCTGCTGTCTGCTCTTCGGTCCCGACGGCTTCCTCTACCTGAGCCTGGGGGATGGGGGGGCGGCCAACGATCCTCTGAACGCCGGGCAGGACCTGGGCACCTGGCTCGGCAAGATCCTGCGCATCGATGTGGACCGGAGCGAAGGCGGCCGGCCCTACGCGGTGCCCGCCGGCAACCCGTTCGCC
>JALUUN010000590.1 GCA_027021325.1 Planctomycetota bacterium | reverse complement strand
GTCTTCCGCTTGCGCCTGGCGCCGGGGCGCTGGAAGGTGGAACTCCTTCTCGGCGAGGCGGTCCTGGCGGATCAGGAGGTCGAGGTCGCTCCCGCCACCGCCCCGCCGCCCCTGGACCTGCGCCTCGGCCCGGAGCTGGTCCACGGCCAGATCCTCGGCCCGGCCGGCCGGCCGGCGGAAGAGGCCGTCGTCCGGCTCTCGCGCCCGGATCCCCAGCGCCCCCTGCGCTGGGAGACCGGGGCCGTCCTTCCCGACGGGCGCTTCTGGTTCCAGCCGGGCGAGGGGCCGGCCTGGGTGCTGGTCTCGGCGAAGGGATGTGCCACCCGGGCCGAGCCCGTGCCGCCCCCGGACCCCGCCGGCCGGCGTCAGGCCCTGGACCTGCGCCTCGCGCCGGAGTGCGTCCTGGAAGGGCGGCTCCTGGACCCCGGCGGCGCGCCGGCGGCGGGCGTCCTCCTGGGCCTCGTCTCGCCCCACCGCCTGCCCGGCTTCCCGCCGGGCTTTCCCGGCGCGGGCTGCCCGGTACGCGAGGCCGGCCTCGGGGTCCAGCGCACCCGAAGCGACGGCCGCTTCGCCTTCACCCGCCTCGCCGCCGGGAAGTACGAGATCCTCGCCTGGCCGGAGGGGCCGCCGCGGGCCGGCGCCCTGGCCCGGGCCGAGGCCTGGCCGGCGGCGGACGCTCCCCTCGGCAAGCCTCCCGAGCTCGTCCTGCGCCTCGGCGAGGGTCTGGATCTGCGCCCGCGCCTGCACGGGCGTCTCCTCCAGGAGCGCTTCGCCCTGCCGCCGCCCGGCGCCCGCCTGGAACTCCGCATCGGCCTTCCGGAGCAGCCGGTCTGGGTCCTCGACCTGCCGCTCGAGGAAGGGACCGGCGCCTTCGACGCCCCGGGCCTCCCGCCGGAGGCGCCCGTCGAACTCCGCGCCCGGGCGCCGGGTTGCGTCGAAGCACGCTGGAGCTTCGCCGCCGGCGCCGTCCCCCCGGAGGATCTGGAGCTGCGGCTGCCGGCGCGGAGCGGCCGTCTGCTCCTGGAGTGGTCGGGCTCCGTGCCCCCGGATCTGGAGGTCCGGGCCCGCAGCGGGGACGGCGCCCGCTACGCCGTCTCCCTGGTCCCCGGTGCCTCCGGCCGCCTCTACCTCGACGGCCTGCCCCGGGGGACGGCGCAGGTCGAGTTCCGAAGCGGCGGCGGAATCCTCTGGCGCGGGCGCGTCGAGGCCGGAAGCCTTGCCTCCCTGGCACTGCCCGCCGCCGGAGGCTAGAGGGCGGCCGGTACAATCCGCGGTCCTTTTGCCGCCGGGCGGCCCGCGAAGCCCGCCCGGGGACCGCCCTCCCGCAGCCCTCCGCGCCCCATGAGCACCGCCGCCTCCAGCCAGGATTTCCGCATCGAGAAGGACTCGCTCGGCGAGGTCCAGGTCCCGCGCGACGCCCTGTGGGGCGCTCAGACCCAGCGCGCGGTCCAGAACTTCCCGATCTCCGGGCTGCGGCCCATGCCGATGTTCATCCGCGCCCAGGCGTTCATCAAGCGCGCGGCGGCGGAGGTGCACCGGGACCTGGGCCTCCTGGAGGAACGCCTGGCCGGGGCCATCCTGCAGGCCGCCGACGAGATCCTCGAAGGCCGCTGGGACGAGCACTTCGTCGTGGATCCCTATCAGGCCGGGGCGGGCACCTCCCACAACATGAACACCAACGAGGTGATCGCCAACCGGGCCAACCAGATCCTGGGCTACGCCCTGGAGGACCCGGACAAGCCGGTCAGCCCGAACGACCATGTCAACATGGCGCAGTCCACGAACGACACGATCCCGACGGCGATTCGGATCGGCTGTCTGCTGCGCCTGCAGGAACTCCTCGACGCGACGAACGGCCTGGCCGAGGCCTTCCGGCGCAAGGGCGAGGAGTGGAAGGACGTGGTCAAGTCCGGGCGCACCCACCTCCAGGACGCGGTGCCCGTGACCCTGGGGCAGGAGTTCCGGGCCTACGGCACCTGCCTGTCGCGCACCGCCGGGAAGATCCAGGAGGCGGCGCGCGGCCTGCGGCGTCTGGGCATCGGCGGCACCGCCACCGGAAGCGGTCTCAACGCCCACCCCGAGTACCACCCGCGCATGGTGCGCAAGCTCAGCGAGCTCACCGGCCTGGACCTGCAGGGCAGCGACGACCTCTTCGAGTGCATGCAGTCCATGGGAGATCCGGTGTTCTTCAGCGCCGCCCTGCGCAACCTCGCCGTGGACCTGGGCCGCATCGCCAACGACCTGCGGCTGCTGTCCAGCGGGCCGACCACCGGCCTCGACGAGATCCGGCTGCCGGCGGTGCAGCCGGGCAGCTCCATCATGCCGGGCAAGGTCAACCCGGTGATGGCCGAGATGACGAACATGGTCTGCTACCAGGTGATCGGCAACGACGCCTGCGTCCAGCAGGCCGGCGGCGCCGGGCAGCTGGAGCTGAACGTCATGATGCCGGTCATCGCCCACAATCTCTTCGTCTCCATGCAGCTCCTCATCCAGTGCCAGAAGGTGCTGCGCGAACGCTGCGTCGAGGGCATCCAGGCGCAGGCGGAGAAGGCGCGGGCCTGGCTGGACCGGAACCCGATCCTGGTCACGAGCCTCAACCCCGTCATCGGCTACCTCAAGGGCGCCGAGGTGGCGAAGGAGGCCCTGGCGAGCGGCCGCACGATCCGCGAGGTGGTCCTGGAGAAGGGCTATCTGACCGAGGAGCAGGTGGACGCCCTCCTCGACCCCCGGCGCATGGCCGAGGGCGGGATCCTCAGCTGAGGCGGGCAGGACGGCCGCGGCGCCCGGGAGGGGGCGCGGACCGGACGGGAAACCGGCCGGCTCGCGGGGCGGACGGACGGGAAGATCCGGTGGCCGGGCCGGGGAACCGGGGTACACCAGAGGGGAGCCGCCCCGCTCCCCTCCCCCCGGTCCGACTTCCCCGTCCGTGTTCCTGACCGTCCTCCTCGCGGTCCCGGGCCTCCTTCCCGCCCAGGACCCCGTCCTCGCCACCCCTGAAGCGGAGCGCCTGCGCGCCCTGGAGGCCGAGGTCCGCTCCCTCGCCGCCGAGCAGAATCCGCCCCGGCGGCGCATCCAGACCCTCCTCACGGAGATCGCCCGCATCGGCCGGCCCGAGGCCGTCGAGGTCCTGGCCGGGCTGCTGCCGCGCCTCCCCGGCATGGGGCCCCAGGGCGTCCACGCCATCAGCCTGGTGCCCGGCCCCGAGGCCTCGGCCTGGCTGCGCTCGGTGGTCCAGAGCCGCCGCGCCGAGGCCTCCTGGCGCATGCAGGCGGTCCACTGCCTGGGCCACCGCACGGCCGAGGACCTGGACTGGATGGCGGAGCGGGTCGGCCGCGAGCGGGACGAGGATCTGCGGGCGCGGATGCTGAGCGTCCTTCTGCAGGGCGAGATCCATGGGTTGGAGAAGGTCTACCTCAAGGCGGCCCGCTCCCGGGACGCGGCGGAGAAGGCCGCCGGGCTGCGCGGCGTGGCGCGCCTGGGGCTGGAGCAGGGCGTCCAGGCCGCCCGCGACGCCCTCGCCAGTTCCGATCTCCAGGTCCGCCAGGCGGCGGTCGAGGTCCTGGCCGCGGTGGGCGGGGCGCGGGCCTTCGAGGAACTCCTCGACACCTTCAGCGACTTCCGGAGCCGCCCCATCCAGCCGGCCATCGCCCAGGCCCTGAAGGCCGCCGACGAGCCCGAGGAGATCCAGGTGCTCCTGCGCAAGGGCCTGGAGAATCCGGACGAGGCGACGGTCCTGGCCGTCATCGACGCCCTGGCCGTGGCCTCCTGGCGCCATCCCGAGCTCTGCGGGCCGGCGCTCCTGAAGATGCTCGGGGCCTCGCGCAACGACGTGCGCATCGCCGCCATCCGCGGCCTGGTGCGGGCGAAGCCGCCGGGGACCGTGGAGGCCCTGGCCCGGCGCGTGCGCTCCTCCGACCCCCTGACCCGGACCAACGCTCTCTGGGCCCTGGCCGAGATCGGCGAGGTGCCCGCCGAGCTGGAGCCGGATCTCCTGCGCTTCGTCCACGACGACCGCCCGGCCCTGCGTCTGCACGCGGTCCGGGCCCTGCGCGCCTTCGACGACGGCGAGAGCCGGGCGGCGGCCGCGGCCGCCTTGAAGGACCCCCTCTGGCCGGTCCGCTCGGCGGCCGTCGAGGCCCTGCGCGGCATGCGCCATGCCGAGGCGGTGGACGCCCTGGTCGAAGCCCTGCAGACCGAGGAGGGGCGCGTCCGCCTGGAGATCACCGAGGCCCTGGTGGAGCTCACGGGCGAGGACTTCGGGCCGGCGGCTTTGAGCTGGAAGGGGTGGTGGGCGGACCACCGCCCGGGCTTCGTCCCCCCCACCGCCGAGGAGGTGGCCCGGCGCCGGGAGGAACGCGAACGCGCCCGCCTCGCCGAAGCCGGCCACGCGACGGGCTACCACGGCATTCCCGTGCCGCCGGGCGGCGTCGTCTTCGTCCTCGACGTGAGCGGCTCCATGAACAGCCCCTACTCGGGGGGGAAGACCCGCTACGAGTACTTCGCCGAGGCCCTGGAGCAGACCCTCGCCCAGCTCCCGGAGAGCACCGAGTTCGGGATCCTCCTCTTCGAAACGAGGGTCCGGCCCTGGCAGGAGAAGCTCGTACCGGCGACGCCGGAGAACGTCCAGAAGGCGCGGGACTTCCTGGCCTACAACAAGCCGGTCGGCGCCACGAACCTGCACGGCGCCCTGCGCCGGGCGCTCGAGATGGAAGGGGTGCAGACCGTCTTCCTTCTGAGCGACGGCGAACCCACCGCCGGCGAGGTCGTCCGCCCGAACGAGATCCTGGCCGACATCTCCTGGGCCAACCGCGACCGGCGCATCGTCATCCACACCCTGGCCGCCGGGACCGCCGAGGCCTCCTTCATGGCCGACCTCGCCGCCGCCAACGGCGGCCGCTCCGTGGACCTGCGCAACCTCGGCCGCCAGGTCCGGAAGCCTCCGAAGGGGGCCGGGAAGGGGCACTGAGCCGGTTGCCGGCCATGGCGCCGCTACCGCTCCTCGCCCTGCTCCTCATGGCCCCTCAGGGACTGCCCCCCGCCCGCAGCCTGGAGACGGGGCCGGGGCTGCGCGAGCGCTCGGACTGGAGCGCGGTCGTCGCCGTGCCCGGCGGCTTCGTCGCCGCCGACGACGAGGGGGCCCGTCTCTGGCCTTTGCGCCTGGATGCCGAGGCCGGCCGCCTGGAGCTCCGCGGTAAGCCCTGGCGCCTGCCCGTCCCCGAGAGCGAGGAAGCGGACCTGGAGGCGCTCGCCTGGGACGGCAGCCGTCTCTGGGCGGCGGGCTCCCACTCCCGGGTGCGGCGGCGGCTGCGCGAGGACCGGAGCCCCGCGGAGAACCGGGAACGCCTGCGGGAGCCCCGGGACGAGCCCTGGCGGCGGCGGGTCTGGCGCCTGGCGCCTGACGGCTCCCGGACCGAGGAGGCCTTCTCCCTGGATCCGCTGCTCGCGGCCGACCCGGTCCTGTCCCCCTTCCTGGCCATCCCCGGCAAGGAGAACGGGGTGGACGTCGAGGCCCTGGCCTGGCGGGAGGAGTCGCTCTGGTTCGGGTTCCGGAGCCCGGTCCTGCGCGGCCACCTGGCGCCGGTTTTGCGAACGACTCCGGCCGGCGAGGCCCGGGCTCTTCTCTGGCTGGACCTCGGAGGCGGCGGCCTGCGCGCCCTGGAGACGGTCGAGGGCGGCTTCCTCCTGATCTCGGGACCGCCGCGGGACGTCTCCGGGGACTTCCACCTCTGGTTCTGGAGCGGCGAGGATGCAACGCCGGGCCGCGGCCAGGAGACCGGCCGCATCCTGCGCCGCCTGGGGACCCTTCCCTCGGGTGCCGGGCGGCCCGAGGGGCTGGCCCTTCACCGGAGCGGCCCCTCCTGGTGGGAAGTCCTGGTCCTCCACGACGGCGTCCCCGGCGGCGCTCCCGCTCTGCTGCGTGTCCCCCGGCCGCGCTGAGGGGCGGCGGAAGGCTCGAGGGACGCGCTGCTCGAGAGGCAGGACCCGACGCCGGAGCGCGGAATCCTGGAGCAGGCGGCTCTCCCTGGACGGCGCCGGAAGGACGCGGGCCCAGGGGCCGGGGTGCAGAAGGCCCCCTCGCCCTTCAGGCCCGCCGCAGGGGGCCGGGGTGCCGGGGATCCCCGCCGGGTCCCAGGACCAGGACCGCTCCCAGGCAGAGGAGTGCCAGGGCCGCCAGCCCCGAGGCGGCGGGGCTCATGGGGATCCGCCCCAGGCAGCCACAGCCGGAAGGCAGGGTGCCGCTCCAGGCCTCCAGGTTCCAGTGCAGGACGAAGGCCAGGGCCAGGACGAGCACGCCCCTGGAGGCCCAGGCCTTCCACCGGGTCCAGAGCAGGGCGGCCAGGGCCAGTTCGGACAGGGCCAGGAGGACCTGGGCCGGAGTCCCCAGGGAAAGACCGGTTCCGGCCAGGGCGATCGGCTCCAGACCGCCGTCCAGAAGGGCCGAGACGAGTTTGGCGCCCCCGAAGACCAGGAGGGTGAAGGAGGTGAGCCCGCGGACCAGGACGAGGGATCCCAT
>JALUUN010000589.1 GCA_027021325.1 Planctomycetota bacterium | reverse complement strand
GGATCGCATGGCGCCGAGGTGGAGGCGAGGTGCTCATGAAAGAGGCGAGGGGGGTCCCGCAGGATGTGCGCGCGCTGGAGGACCAGGCTGCCGGAGGATTCCGCGGAGCCGGGAGCGCCGGAGCTTGGAGGGGCCTGATCACCTGAGCGGACGGCTGGGGCGGACGCCGAACTTGTCGGAGCGGGCCGAAGGATCGGAGGAGTTGCGGCGCGCGGAGGCACAGAAATCCTTCCCGGAGTGGAAGTCGCCGCCGCGCTCCACGCGGTTGGTGGGACCGAGCACCTTGCGCAATCCGTCGCCGGGCCTGACGGCCCAGCCATAGACGCCCATGCCGTCCCGACACCATTCTCCCACGTTGCCCATGGTGTCATGCAGACCAAAGGGGTTGGGACGGTAGGAGCCCACCGGGGCATGCGCTGGATAGCCGTCGCGCCAGGGAAGGTAGTCGAGGCCCGGCGGCCCTCCGTTGTCGCGGCAGGTCAGGTCGGCCAGGTTGGCGGCCCCTTCCAGGGTGGCGGGATCGGACCCGGTCCAGTAGCGAGTCGTGGTGCCCGCCCGCGCGGCGTACTCCCACTGGGCTTCGGTGGGCAGCAGCATGTCCAGGCGGCCGAGGATCTCGCGCGCCTCGTTCCACGTGATCTGCTCCACCGGGTGGCGCAGGTCCACCACCGGTGTGTCACCGAAGGTCGCCCCGGCCGGATAGGCGGAGGGATTCTCCCCCGTGACGCGCAGCCACTGGCCCTGGGTCATCTCGTACTTGGAGAGCAGAAAGGCATCCACTCTCACCCGGTGCAGGGGCTCTTCGACGGGCTGGGCCGCCGGATCGTAGTTGGCTCCCCCGGGGTCGGCTTTCTGGGCGCCCATGATGAAGGATCCGCCCGGAATCAGCACGAAGACCATGCCGGTTTCGGGACCGATGGCGATGCGACCGGAAGCCGGGTCGCGCCGGGCTGGGATGCCGGTCTCGATCTCGGCGAATTCCTCGAGGCCGCTGGCCGCATCGGGGCCGAGGGGAATCAGGCCGAGCTGGGGACGGAGTTCGAGGCCTTCGTAACGAGGCGATGCGCCCACGCGGGCGATGGCCTCCTTCCAGGCACGCGCGGGTTCCTCGATGGTGCGCCGGCGGATGGTGAGGGCCGTCTCCAGGCGCCGGCGCATTGCGGCCAGGCCGCCGTGCTCGGGTTCGGCCAGGGCGGTGAGCCTCCCGACCAGGTCCTGGAGCACCATGAATCGCCACTGCTCCCTGGAATCCTCCAGTCGGAAGCGGGGCAGGGCCGCGAAGCGGGCTTCGAGCCCGTCCAGCACCCGATGGGCGTACTCCAGGTCGCCCTCGATGAGTGCGCGTCTACGGGGATCCTGCTCGCCGGGGAGAAGCTTCTCCAGGAAGGCGATCCGCTGCCTTGCGAACGCCGCTTCCTCGTGGTGCGGCAGCCTGCGGCGCAAGCGTTCCAGCTCGGCTTCGGGGATCGGCCGGGCGCGGGCGCGGAGCTCGGCCAGGGCGCGTTCGTGTTCCGGCTTGCGGCTCAGGAGTTCCTCGGCCGTGGCGATCCAGCGGCGCATGGCGGGGGCGCGTTCCGGGCGGGCCGGCCAGAGGTCGCGGCTCCGTCGCTCCAGGTCGTCGAGGACCTGTTTGTCGGCCAGCCGCTGCCAGGCCACCAACCGCTCGTCGGCCAGGCGGCGGGCCCGGGACTCGGCGGCCAGGGCGGTGGCTTCGTCGCTCAGGGCCGCCTCGGTCCTGCGCAGCAGCACGGTGGAGATGATGGCGGTCGCCGCCAGCGCCAGGAGCACCGCCGCCAGACTCCAGGCGATGGCACGTTCCCTGGCGAGCCAGCGGCGGAGGCGGAGGATCGGGCCCGCGGGCCTTGCCAGCACCGGCCGGTTCTCGCGGATGCGTTGCAGGTCCTCGGCCAGGTCGAGGGCGGTCTCGTAGCGGCGCCCCGGGTCCTGGTCCATGGCCGTACGGATCACCGCCGCCAGGTCGCGCGAGATCTCCGGAACCAGCCGCCTGGGATCGGGAAAGGTGCCGCGCACGATCTCCGCGTAGAGGCGGTCGCGGGTGGGCGCGGAAAAGGGGCGTTGTCCCGTCACGGCCTCGTAGAGACAGACGCCCAAGGCGTAGATGTCGATCCTGGGGTCGGCCGTGCCGGTGCCGGCGGAGAGGACTTCGGGAGCCAGGTAGGCGGGTGTCCCCACCAGGTCGCCGGTGCTCGTGAGGGTGAAGCCGGAAGACGCCAGATCGCGGGCGATGCCGAAGTCCAGGATCACGGGGCTGCCGGGCCCGGTGATCATGATGTTGGCGGGCTTGATGTCCCGGTGCACCACACCCGCCTGGTGCGCCGCGTGCAGAGCGCGGGCCGCGTCCTCGAAGATCTTCAGCAGGTCGGCGCGCGCACCATTCTCCAGGCGCAGGCCCGCGGCGAGGGGGGTGTTCCGGTCCTGCTCGGTCTGATTCCGCTCCGCCAGCAGAGCGGCCAGCGTGCGGCCCTCCACGCGGCGCATGGCGATGTAGAGGAAGCCGTTCTCCTCTCCCGCGTCGTAGACGTGGCAGATGCCCTCGTGGTCGAGACGCGCCGCCAGGGCCGCCTCGCGCAGGAAGCGCGCTTCCTCCTGCCGCCCCGGGAACACCTCGGCGGCCCGCAGGACCTTGAGGGCCACGCGCCGCCCCAGGAGTTCGTCCTCGGCCAGCAGCACCATCCCCTGACCGCCGCGGCCCAGCTCAGACAGCACCCGGTAACGGCCGAAGCGTGGAGGGAGCCCATCTGGGGATCCATCCCCGTCCCCCTCCTCGTGAAGCGCCTCGTACTCGCGGCGGATGGTCTCTTCATGGCCAGGAAAGCAGGCCTGGTAGTGGGCCAGGTCCCGTGTCCGTCCAACCGCCGCATCTTCCAGGTAGCGCGCGAGGAAGGAGGCGACGACACTCGCCGCCGAAGGAGTGGGCGTGTCCTCTCTTTCCGCGAGGGGAGGAAAACCACGCGGATCCAGCGTCATGGGAGCAGCTCGTCCAGGACGGAGGGACCGATGCGATCCTTGAGGCGCTTCAGAGCCCGGTGGAGCCGGCTGGTGACGGCGGTCTCGCTGATGCTCAGGAGGCGCGCCACGGCGGCCACCGGCTGCTGCTCGATCAACCGCAGGACGATGATCTGGCGATCTCTCTCGTCAAGCGCTCCCAACGCCTTGGTGAGGGCGGCGTCGCGCTCGCGGGCCACGATGGCCGTGGTGAGCCCCTGGACCGGGTCCTGCCTGCGCTCCTCGATGACGTTGTCCCGGAGTGCCATGCGACGGGCCGCCTTGCGCGCATGGGCATTGAAGATGTGCAGCAGGGTCTGGGAGAGGAAGCGCACCAGCACGGGGGTGAAGCGGTCATTCCGGCTGGAGAGGGAGGAGAGACGGGGCAGCGCCACGGCCCAGGTTTCCTGGACCAGGTCCTCCGGGTCCAGTGTCTGGCGCAGGAAGGGCGGCAGCCGCACGGTGGCCTGGGAGAGGAGCAGCGGCGTGAAGCGCTCGACGATCCAGGAGAGGCTCTCCGTATCGCCGGAAACAGCGCGCCGCACGTGCAGCGTCGTGGCGTCGCCTGCGAGAGGCCCGTGCCTGTCCGGTCCCGAGTCCATGAGTCCGCTTCCGGCGGTCCCGCTGGCATCCATCTCCAGCGCGGCAAGAAGGCGGACCACCGGAGAGTGAAACATGATAGGGGAAGGTCTTTTGGACTGACAAGGCGGAAGCGGATCGTTCGGCGCTCGCGACTCCGGGAAGACGTGGGGCAGTGGACGAGTTCGGTCTCATGAGGGAAGGAGCGTCCTCGGATCCGAGCCCCTTCGCCTTCCTCAATGTCCCGATGCTCCCCCTCGTCACCGGGAATCTCTCGCTTCGGAGGATTCCTTCCGGAAGGGCATCTCCCCGGGCCGGGGCGCCGGCCTCCACCGGCGTGCTCCCGACCCGGGGGCGCCCATGGACCCCCGGAGTCCCTCGAGTGCTGGAAAGAGCGGGAGTCCAAACCGTGTCACCTGGTCAACGTCGCCAGCGTTTCCACGTCCCTCCCCAGCCGCTTTCGCTGGCGGCGATCTCGATTCGGGCTCGCAGGGCCCTGGCTTCCTTGTCCTTGGGATTCAAGGCGAGAGCGTTGTTCACGCTCGCCAGGGCGTCGTTGTAGGAGCCGCGGGTCAGATAGAGGCTCCCCATGTGGACGTAGGTCTGGTTGATGTGGGCCACGATCTCCCGGTCCAGTTCCTGGACCAGCCGCTTCACCGTCGCATCCTGCCCGTGCCTGGAAAGCGTCCTGGCCAGGAGCGTGCGGGCCTTCTTGCAGCTCTTCAGGGCCGAGCGGAACAGGGCGATGGCCGTGGATTGTCGAGCGCTCTGCTGCAAGCCTCTGCGCGTCAGTCGCCGGCCTCTCGCATGAGCCTGCTCCGCGGGCTGGACGAGCTTTCGTCGCTGTTCCTCTTCCCGTGCGAGGCGCTCTGCGAGTTCCTTCGTCCTCATGGCTTCCAGGCGCGGACCCAGATCCTGCAGCAGCGCCGCACCCTCCCGCGCCGCGGGGAGTTCGGGGAATTCCCGCAGGAGCATGGCCACCAGGCGTTCGGCTTCCTTGAAGCGTCCCTCCCGGGCGCGCCGGCGGGCCTTCTCGAGCAGATCTTCGGAGGCCAGGCGCATGAGCCGCCGGAGAGCCTGATCGACTCGACCTTCGAGGGCCGGATCGGCCTTCAGTGCCAGACGCAGATGTCTGCGTGCCGCGTCGTAGAGGCCGTTGGCCATGGCGAAGTCGGCCAGGGCCAACTGACCCTCACCGTCGCGCCTGGAGGTCGCGCCGAGCTTCAGGCGGTAGATGGTCCGCGGTGAGAGCTGTGAGTACCTCAACGTGATAACGGCCCGGCCCGGTTCCTTCGTCTGCAGCCGCACGCGGATTCGATCGCCTTCGTTCTTCAGGAGGCGCCCCTCGATGCGGCGCCCGTCGCGGGTGAGAAAGACCTCCTGGGCGGCGACGGAAGCCAGGTCACCGATCAACACGACGACGACGAGGACGATGTTTCTCATGTGTGTCCTCGTGATCATGGCTGACTCCCGGCATGTTGAGGTTCGGGCCGGATGGGGCGGCAGATGCACTTCTCGTTCTTGCAGGTCACTCCGGTCACGGAGCAACACGATGAGGTGCAACCAAGAATGTCTCCGTCCGTCGAGCCGCACCAGCAGGGCTCCGTGTATTCCACGTCACCGAGCGGGGATTCCTTGCTGGCGCAGGATCCGTTGACGAGCACCGCAGCCAGGAGCAGTGCCGTCACGCCGAATGTCTTCATGCTCCATCTCCTCTTCGTCGCGAGGTTCGGCGACGCGGGGTGCCCATCGTGCAATCGGTGTGCCGTCGGGGAAGGCCGTCGTCCGGCACGAGTTGCGCGCTGTCCGGACCTGCCGCCGGGGAGGGCCGCTCCTCACCCGAGGGTGGGATGAACGTGTGCCAGATGGCCCATTGCCCCCGGCGCGGCGTGCGAGGTGGAACGTTTCGCAAAGGAGAGCCCGCGATGGCGGATGAAAGCAACCTGGGACCCGGAGTCGACGAGCATGAATGCTGGGGGCGGGGACCCCTCTCTCCCGAAGAGGCGCGCTTCCTGCGCGGATCCGAATCCGCGTGGAAGAGCCTGGACCGCATCGGAGGCATCGCCCTGGAACTCTGGCGCGGGTTTCGGGCCTTTCGAGGGATCGGCCCCTGTGTCACGGTGTTCGGCTCCGCGCGCATCGCCGACGGTCATCCCCACTACGATCTGGCCCGTGCACTGGGTGGGGGAATCGCCCGCGTGGGACTGGCCGTCATGACCGGCGGCGGCCCGGGGCTGATGGAGGCCGCCAATCGGGGCGCTCGGGAGCAGGGCGGACTTTCGGTGGGCTGCAACATCAAGCTGCCCGCGGAACAACATCCCAATCCCCACCTGGATCGGTGGGTCGATTTCCACCACTTCTTCGTGCGCAAGGTGATGTTGGTGAAGCACTCGTGCGCCTTCGTGGCCTTGCCCGGTGGATTCGGAACCCTCGATGAACTCTTCGAAACGGCGACCCTCGTCCAGACGGGGAAGATCGTGGACTTCCCCATCATCCTGATGGGACGGTCGTGGTGGGAACCCCTCGTCGACTACCTGCGCTGCACGCTGGTCGAGGGGGGAGCCGTGGCGCCTCGGGACGTGGAGACGCTCCTGGTGACGGACGATCCGGAGGAGGCCCTGGCCTGCATCGTCCACTGCGCCACCAGGCGTTTCGGGCTCGACCTCGGAACGCGGAGCCGATGATGCCCTTCCCCGCGTGAGATCACTTGCCGCAGGTGGGGGCGTCTCCTCCCGGAATCGGCGGGGTGCGGGCGTCCGCGGCACGACCTGGAATGTAAGGGCTTTGTAAGGTATGATCCGCGCCGGCGGTTGGGGTTGGACGGAGGTGCGGAGATGGGGAGGAACGGCGGCGGATACGTGCCCCTGCAGGTGCTGGGGTGGCACTCGATGCTGCGGGGGACCTTCTCACCGGAAGAACTGGTGCGGGCCTGCGTGCGGCTGGGGATCGAGACCTGCGCGCTGACGGATCGCGGGAGTCTGGGAGG
>JALUUN010000588.1 GCA_027021325.1 Planctomycetota bacterium | reverse complement strand
TGGACGCCGGCGCCGCCCTGGCGGGGTTCTCGAACAAGGCGGTCCTGACCATCGCCGGCCTCTACGTCGTCGGCGCCGGCCTGACCCGGACCGGTGCCCTGGACCTCCTCGGCCGTGCCCTGACCCGTGCCGGCGGCGGCAGCGAGACGCGGACGGTGCTGCTGACCGGCCTCGCGGCGGCGGTGCTCTCGGCCTTCGTCAACGACACCGCCGTGGTCGTCGTCTTCCTGCCGATCCTTCTGCGTCTGGGCCGGCAGACAGGCATCCCGGCCAGCCGCCTGCTCATGCCCCTCGCCTTCGCTTCCCTCCTGGGCGGCATGTGCACCCTGATCGGAACCTCCACCAACCTCCTGGTCAGCGGCATGGCCGAGGAGCTGGGAGCGGAGCCGCTGCGGATGTTCGACCTGGCGCCGGTGGGCGTGCCCATGGCCCTGGTCTGCATCCTGTTCCTGGCTGTCGTCTCCAGGAGGCTGCTGCCTGCGCGCGCCAGTCTCACGGAGATGCTCCTGGAGACGCCGTCCCGGGAGTACGTGACCGAACTGGAGATCGGTCCGGACAGCCCGCTGGCCGGACGCGAGGTCCCCGCCCTCGGCGCCGAGGTGGGGGCGGAGCTCCTGTTCCTCGTCCGCGACGGGGCCATGATCCCGGCGGCCTCCTTCGCCGAGCCCCTGCGCAGCGGCGACGTCCTGATCCTGCGCGGCGGTGTCGAGGAGATCCTGCGTCTGCAGGAGACCTCGCGCCTCGAGGGTCTGCACGGATCCAGCCTGGACCCCCACACCATGGAGATGTTCGAGCTGGCCCTGGCGCCGGGCTCGACCTCGGTGGGGCAGCGCGTGCGCGAACTCGACCTCAGCGGCCACTTCGGCCTGCATGTCATGGCGGTCCTGCGCGGCCGCCATCACCTCCACGAGCGGGTCGCCGACCTGCGCCTGCGGCCGGGCGACGTTCTCCTCGTCTGCGGCGATGCCGACAGCCGGCGCCGGGTCCAGGGCAGCGGCGACTTCTTCCTCCTCGCCGGGCCGACCCGGCGCCCGGTGCGGCGGCGCGCACGCCGTGCCCTGGCCGTCGCCGGAACCGCCGTTCTGCTCCTGGCCCTGGGCTCGGTCTTCGGCTGGAAGGCCCTGCCGACGAGTTCGGCGGCCCTGATCGGCGCTCTCGGGATGGTCGCCGCCGGCTGCCTGGACACGCGCCAGGCCTTCCGCAGCATCGACTGGCCGGTTCTGGTCTTCCTCGCCGGCACCCTGGCCCTGGGCGAGGCCATGCGCGTCTCCGGCGTCGCCGCCTGGGCGGCAGACAGCATGGTGCGCCTCCTCCACGGCGGCGGCCCGCCGGCGGTCGTCGCCGGCCTCGTGGCCCTGGGCTTCGGCTTCAACTTCCTGGTCTCGCACAGCGCCGTCGTGGTCCTCTTCACGCCGGTGGCGGTGGCCGCCGCCGGCCGCCTGGCCCTGGACGCCGGCCACGAGCCGGGAACCCCCGAGGCCCTCGCCATCCAGAAGGCCCTGCTCCTGGCCGTCTGCTACGGCGGTTCCATGTGCTTCGCCACGCCGGTCGCCCACCAGGTCAATCTCATGGTCCTGGGGCCGGGCGGCTACCGCTACGCCGACTTCCTGCGTCTCGGCCT
The DNA here is from genome assembly GCA_027021325.1 of Planctomycetota bacterium. Lineage (GTDB taxonomy): Bacteria > Planctomycetota > UBA1135 > UBA1135 > UBA1135 > JALUUN01. The sequence continues at coordinate 4,959 of JALUUN010000588.1, read as the reverse complement.
TCCTGTCTCTCTCCTCGCCGGCACCGTGGCCGCACTGGGAATCCCTCGCGTCACGGGCCTGCTCTGACCGATCTGGCGGGGGAGGGGGCGTCGGGCTAGGTTGAGGCCCCGCCCCCGGGCCCTTCACCCCACGATGGACTACGCCGCCTGGACGGTGATCGCCCTGACCCTGGGCGTGCTGGTCCTCCTGGTCCTGGACCGGGCACCCCTGGACGTCATCGGGATCGGTCTGCTCGTGGCCCTGGTCCTCACCGGCGTCCTCGACTTCCAGGAGGCTGCCGCCGGCTTTTCCAACTATGTGATCCTGACCCTGGCCGGGCTGTACGTCGTCGGCGAGGGCCTGAACCGGACCGGCGCCGTCGAGTTCATCGCCACGCGGGTCCTGCGCTACAGCCGGGGGAGCACGACGAAGCTTCTGTTCCTGGTCTGCCTGATCACCGCCGCCGTGAGTTCGGTGCTCAACAACACCGGCGTGGTGGTGATCTTCATCCCCCTGCTGCTTGGGGTCTCCCGGACCACGGGCATCCCGGCCAGCCACCTGCTCATGCCCATGTCCTTCGCCTCGATCCTGGGCGGCATGTGCACCCTGGTCGGCACCTCGACCAACCTCCTGGTGAGCGGCGTCGCCGTGGAGAAGGGGCTGGAGGGGCTGGGGATGTTCGAGATGACGCCCCTGGGCGTGATCCTGGTGGTTGCCGGCGTCGCCTTCATGGCGTTGACGACGACGCGGATCCTGCCGCACCGCACCAGCCTGACCATGATGATGGCCGAAGGCTCGGAGCGGGAATACGTCACCGAACTCCTGATCGGGCCGACCAGCCCTCTCATCGGCCGGCCCTACAAGGAGGTCTTCGCCGACGCCGGGCCGCGCCTGCTCTTCTTCGTGCGCAAGGAGGAGATGGTGCGGCCGCCCTACTTCAACGAGACCGTCCAGCCAGGCGACGCCATCCTCCTGCGCGGTCATGTCGAGGAGATCATCCAGCTCCAGGAAAAGCTGGGGCTGAAGTTCGTCCACGACGTCCAGGTGGATCCGCAGGAGATGCGCTTCTACGAACTGGCCGTCTCGCCGCACAGCAGCCTTCTCGGGCACAAGGTCTCGGACCTGCGCCTGCACCGCGACTTCGGCATGGTGGTGGTGGCGGTCCTGCGCGCCGGCCAGCACATCCACGAACGGGCCTCCAACCTGGTGCTCCGGCCCGGGGATCTCCTGCTGGTCTGCGGCGACCGGCGCAACGAGCCGCGCCTGCGTGCCAGCCAGGACTTCTTCCTGATCGAGAGCGGCCGCGAGCGCACCCACATCAAGGAGCGCGCCCGCCGGGCCCTGTGGGTGGCCGGCGTGGTGATTCTCCTCTTCAGCCTCAAGAGCCTGCCCGACCTCCCCTTCCTGCCCGAGGACCGGCAGCTCCACCACCTGATCCCGGTGCCGCACGCGGCTCTCCTCGGGGCGCTCCTCATGGTGGCGACCGGCTGTCTCACCGCGCGCCGCGCCTACCGCGCCATCGACTGGCCGATCCTGCTCTTCGTGATCGGTACCATCGCCCTGGGCGACGCCATGGACGAGACCGGGGTGGCGGCGAAGGCGGCCCAGGGGATCCTGGCGGTCTTCGAACCCTATGGTCCGGTGGCGGTGGTGAGCGCGCTCCTGGCCATCTGCATCCTCTTCAACGCCCTCATCAGTCACGCCGCTGTGGCGGTGCTCCTCACGCCCATCGCCATTGCCGCCGGCCGGGCCATGGGCGAGCACCTCGCTCCCGAACACGCTGAACCGATCCTCCGCGCCTGCGTCCTGGCCATCGCCTTCGGCGGCTCCATCTGCTTCGCCACCCCCGTCGGGCACCAGACCAACCTCATGGTCTATGGACCGGGGGGATACAAGTACGCCGACTACCTGCGCCTGGGCCTGCCCCTAAGCCTGATCGTCTGGATCCTCTGCAGCATCGGCATCCCCTGGATGACGGGCCTTCTCTGAGCGCCCTCTTGCCGGGCGGCATCCCTCAGAGGTCGCGCAGATCCACCGCCTCGCCGCCGTTCCGGTGCGCCAGTTCGGAGAGGGCCTCGTAGCTGGCCATGCCCGCGGCGATCGTCGAGATCGAGGCCGGCCGTTCGCGCTGCGCCTGGAGGTTCTCGACTTCCAGGAGGATCTCGGACCAGGAGATCAGGCGCCCAGCGGAGGGCATCCCGTCCGTCAGCAGGAAGACATGCCCGGTCTCGGGCATGGCCAGGGCCATCTCCAGGCCGCCGAGGAGGTTCGTCCCCCCATGGGGCTCCAGGCTGTCGAGGAAGCGAAAGGCCTCGGCGAGACGGCGCGGGCCCAGGGGCACGGGCCGGGGCTGCCAGGCCCGGGCCGTCGAGGAGAAGACGACGAGATCCACGTGCCGGTCCCAGTCCAGTTCGAAGAGGGTCTGCTTCAGGGCGGCGGCGAACTCGCGCAGCCAGGTCTGGCCGGAGGGCGCCGGCGCGGCCATGGAGCCGCTGGTGTCGAGGATGAAGACGAGGGCGCCGGTGCCCGGAATGGTCAGGCCGTGGTAGCGGGCGCCGGTGTCGCCCGAGGTCCGCTGGCGGCGGCCTTCCTGCAGGCGGGCGAGGGCCTCTTCCCGCGGCGGGGGCTGCCAGCCCATGCGGTGGTCTTCCCACCAGCGCGTCCAGGCCCAGGATCCCGGCCCCAGATCCTCCCCGGTCAGGCGTGCGAGGACCTCGGTGAGCTGGCGGCGCAGGCCCGGGTCCTCTTCCCGGCCCAGGAGCTCCACGAGGGCAGCCACGGTCTCCGGGCTGCGCGACTCCAGGAGTCCCTCCAGGGCGGCGGCGCGCAGGATCAGGTCCTCCTCCTTCTCGAGGACGAGGAGGAGGAGGCGGCGGGCCTCCGGCTCCGGAAAGCGGCCGAGGGCGGTCAGGGCCTCCTCCTGCAGGGGCCCGCGCCGCCCGGCCAGCCGCCGCACACGGGCGCCCAGGCCCGGAGGCGGGGGATCCGCGAGGACCGCGGCGCGCAGAAGATCGCTGGCGACGGCCGCGGGCCGGCTCTCCAGGCCCGAAAGCAGGTCTTCCAGGGCCGCTCCGGCCTGGGGAGGCCGCTTCTCCTCCAGCCAGGCGAGGACGCCTGCGCGCACCTCGGCCTCGGGATCCAGGAGGAAGCCGAGGACCGGATCCACCAGAGCGGGCCAGGCAGCCGGGTCCAGCCCCAGGGCGACGGCGAGGGCCAGGCGCCGCACCTCCGCCCGGCTGCTGCCCAGGCCCCGCTCGAGGAGAGCCTCGACTTCCTCCGGTCCCCGCAGGGCCTCGTCCAGGATTCCGGTCCAGGCCTCCCGTTCCGCTTCCGGCACGAGAGGGGCCAGCTTCAGGAGGAAGTCGAGGTTCGCGCTCCCGCCCTCCCGGGCCAGGGCACGGGCGGCCTCCAGGCGGGCGGGGTCCGCCGGGTCGGAGGCGATCTGCCGCAGCAAGGGCCGCACCTGGACCGGGTCCAGGCGGTCCAGGCCCTGGAGCCCCGCTGCCCGGAGCGTGGGGTCGCGGCTGCGCAGGGAGCGCAGAAGCGCCCCCTCCAGCCCCTCCTCGTCCAGGGCCAGGAACATCTCGAGAAGCGCAGCGCGCACGGCCGGATCCCGCTCCCGGTTCAAGCGCCCCCGGACCCAGGCCAGGCCGGCCGGCCCCCGGGCCAGGAGACGGCGGCAGGCCTCCGTGCGGACCTCCGGGGGACTCCCGGGGCGACGGGCCAGCTCCTGGAGCAGCTTCTCACCCTCGGGCCCGGGGGTCCGGGCGGCGGTCTCGACGACCGGCCCCAGGAGGGAGGGATCCAGCTCCGCCAGGGTTCTCTGGAGGGCCCGCACCAGGATGGCCCCGTGTTCTTCCTCCAGGGACTCCAGCCATCTCCCCCAGGCTTCCGCCGGGGGCCGGCGGCGGGCGAAATCGGTCAGTTCCTTCGCCAGCGAGGGGGAAGGGCCGCCTCCCGGCCCGCCCTGGGGGAGGGGCATGGCGAGGAGGAGGAGCGACAGGAGGAACATCGGCGTCCAGGCTATCCGCCCCGGGGATCGGGGTGACGCCGGCCAGCGGGGGGAGGGAGGCCGGGCGCCGGCGTCCCGGTAGGGGTCCTTGAGGCCGGGCTGCCAGAAGGGCACACGCAGAAGATTGCTGGAAACCTGGCGATGCGAACCTCTACAATGGAACTTGCGAAATTAGTGCAGTAACTTGCGAAAAGAAACCAGCCTCCTGGCGGATCTTCTCCGGGCCCTCCACTTCGGTGTGGACCGTCCGGTCCAGGCCGTGGCCGAGGGGCGCGGGGTCACGGACCAGGCGGTCCGGCTGGAGGTTCGCCGTCTCCAGGAGGCCGGGTGGCTGCGCTCGGCCGGCCGCACCCGGGACCGGCGGCACCTCCTGCGCCTCCTCCACCTCGAGCGCCGCCCCCTGCCGCCGCAGGGCGGCGCCGGGGAGGATCCAGGCCGCGCCTGGCTCCTGCCCCGGCTCCGGGCCCTGCGGCCGCGGCTGGAGCCCCTCCATCCCGAGCCCCTGCCCCCCGCGCTCCAGGAGGTCCTGGCCTTCGCGGTCGAGGAGGGGGCCGCCAACCTGCGGCGCCACGGCCAGGCCGGGGAGGCCTGGTTGGGCCTTGCCGCCACGGGCGGCGGCCTGGACCTCTGGATCGAGGACGCCGGCCGGGGGCCCTTCCCCGGGGTCCACGCCCGGGAGGCGGCCGCCCTCCTCGACCGGCGCGGCGGCGGGCGGAGGCGCGGGGGCCTGGAGCGCCTGCGGGCCTCGGTCCCCCGGCTGGAGGCCGGCTTCCGGGGCCTCCGGCTGGTCTGGGAAGGCGGGAGCACCCGCCTTGCGGAGGGCCCCCGCCTCCAGGGCCTCCGCCTGCGCCTGCGCTTCGCCTGGGGGGAGCCGGAGCAGCCTCTTCTGCCCGCCACCCGGGAGCCGGAGCCCTTCCTGCTGGCCCTGGGTAGGGTCTGGACCCCCGAAGAGCCCTTCCTGGACCCG
>JALUUN010000587.1 GCA_027021325.1 Planctomycetota bacterium | reverse complement strand
CGAGAAGTCGAACATCCTCCTGGTCGGCCCCACGGGCTCGGGCAAGACGCTGCTGGCTCGGACCCTGGCGCGGATCCTGGACGTGCCCTTCGCCATCGCCGACGCCACCACCCTCACCGAGGCCGGCTACGTCGGCGAGGATGTCGAGAACATCCTGCTGAAGCTGCTGCAGGCCGCCGACTTCGATCTGGAACGTGCGCAGCGCGGCATCATCTACATCGACGAGATCGACAAGATCGCGCGCACCTCGCAGAACGTCTCCATCACCCGGGACGTCAGCGGCGAGGGGGTGCAGCAGGCCCTGCTGAAGATCCTCGAGGGCACGGTCGCCAACGTTCCACCCCAGGGCGGACGCAAGCACCCGGAGCAGTCCTGCATCCAGATGGACACGACCGGGATCCTGTTCATCTGTGGCGGCACCTTCAGCGGCATCGAGGAGATCATCGCCCGCCGCGTCGGCCGCGGCGTCATCGGCTTCCGGCCCGGCGACCAGGACGAGGGCGAGCGCGACCTGACCGAACGGGAGCGGCTGCTCCAGAGCCTGGACACCCGCGATCTCATCGAGTTCGGCCTGATTCCCGAGTTCGTGGGGCGGCTGCCGGTCCACGTCAACCTCCACGAGCTGAGCCGCGACGACCTGGTGCACATCCTGGTCGAGCCGCGCAACGCCCTGGTGCGCCAGTACCAGGCCTACTTCGCCATGGAGGGCCACGAACTGAGCTTCACCCAGGAGGCTCTGGAGGCTATCGCCGACCTCGCCTTCGAGCGCCAGACCGGCGTGCGCAGCCTGCGGGCGATCCTGGAGGAGGTCCTCCACGACCTCATGTTCAGCCTGCCGGAGTACGGCACCCCCGGCCGGCGCTTCGTGGTCACCGGCGAGATGATCCGCAGCGGCAGCGCCCGCGTGCTCCTCGAAGGCGGCTCCGAGGCCTCCTCCGCCGGCGACGGCGAGCGCCGCGAATCCGCCTGACGCCGGCGCTGCGCCTGCGTAGGCTCGGGAGCCCTCCGGGCGCGCCCCCCGCCGCCCTGGAACCGGCACCCGCACCTTCCGCCGGCGGCGCTCGCGCATCTGCGTCCGCCCCCATGCTGCTCCGAACCGCCGCCCTGCTCCTGCTGGCTCTCCCGGCCCCCCAGGAGCCACCCTTCCACCTGGACCTGCCCGCGGGCTACGGACCCTTCCAGAGCGAGGACGGGCCGGCCCCGGGCGAGGTCTGGGTGGCCACGGACCCCGCTCTCCCGGCGCGGCTTCGGGTCGAACACTACCGCGTGGAGAGCCTGGGGGCCCGCGCGGAGCTCGTCGCGCGCAGCCGCCAGCAGGACTTCTGGCCCGGCTTCCTGCGCGGCGCCCGGGTCGGGAACTCCGTCATCCAGCCCTGGAGCGGCGCCTGGGCCGGCCAGGAGGAGGCCGCCGGCACCCGCGTCCTCTACCGCCAGCGCGAGCGCGACTGGGTCATCCTGGAACGCATCGCCGTCCTCGGGCGGCACCTCGTGACGGTCACCTGGGAGGGGCCGGAGGCGGAGGAGGGGGACGGTGCCGCCCTCCTCGGGCGCTTCCGGATCCCGGAGGCCTGGCAGGCCGAGCCGGTCCCCGAAGAGGACCGGGAGCGCGGGGCCGGCGCGGCGGCGCGCCGCCTCCCGGCCCGCGGCGCCTGGGAGATTCTCGTCGACGTCTCCGATTTCTCCTTCCAGGAGGTCCGGGTGGAGATCCGCTTCGCCGCCTTCGACCCGGCCGAGGCGCAGCCGGGGGCGGCCCTCGAATGGCGCCTGCCGCCCCTGGCCGAGGTGGACCTGGACTGGAACACCGCCCTGCGTGAGGGTCGGGATCCGCAGGCGCGCGTGGCCCTGCTCCAGGGGGACCGCTGCCGCGTCGAGGCCGACGAAGAAGGCCTCCACCGCCTGCGCTACCGCCTGCCGGTCCAGGCCGACGCCGCCCGGGCCCGTGCCTACGGCATCGTGCCGGGTCCGGAGTGCCTGGCCTTCCTGGACCCCCTGTGGCTCGCCGTCCCCCTGCCGCGCGGGAAGGAGGAGACCGGCTGGCGCGAGCCGCCGCCCTGGCGCCTGGAGGTGCGGCTGCCCAGCCACATGGCGGCCTTGAGCCACGCCTCCCCGGAATCCGAGGTCCTGGAGGACGAGGCCCGCGTTCGGCGCGTCGGCTTTCCGCCCCTGGCCCGGGGCCAGGCCTGGCCCTTCGTCTTCGTCGGCCGCTACCGCGAGGTCCGGGGCCTGGAGCGACGCCACTGGATCCGGGTCGCGGCCAAGGCCACCCAGCCGCGGGAGGCCCTGCGCGAGATCGAGCGCCTCGACCAGGCCCTGACCGGTCTCTGGCCCGGGGCACGCCGGCCCTGGCGGGTCCTGACCTACCCCGGCGTGCCGGACCGGAGCCTCCCCGGCGTCCTGCTCCTGGACGAGGAAGCCGGCTGGCTGGACCGCCCCCTGGACAGCGTCGTGCAGGGCGTCACCCTGCGTACGGGCCTCGCCCGCCGCCTGGGCGCCCACGCCTTCAGCGTCCGCCTGCGCGGCGTCGGCTCGGCCTCACCCTGGCTGAGTCTGTCCCTGGGCGAGTACGCCGCCGCCCGCCTCCTGGAGGCCGCCGGCCGGGAGGCCGAGGCCGGGGCCCTGCGCACCTGGTGGGCCGAACGGGAAGCGGCCCTGGGCGAGCTGCCCGAGCCCCTCAGCCTCCTTCCCTGGGCCGACCTCACGGGGCCGAGATGGCTGCTCTGCCGCGGGCCTCGGGTCTGGGAGGCCCTGGAACGCGAAGCCGGCCGCGAGACCCTGGACCGGGTCCTGGACGCACGCCTCCAGGGCGGCGGCACCTGGACCACCGAGGACCTGCGGCGCGACCTGGAAGCGGCCACCGGCCGCAGCCTGGAGGCCTGGTTCCGCGCCCACGTGTACGGCCGCATCCCGCCGCCGCAGCCCGAGGCCGCCGCCGGCGGATGAAGCCCATGCTCGAGATCTACTACCACCGCGACTTCGACGGCATGGCCGCCGCGGCCATCCTGGCCGAAGCCCTGGACGCCGTGCGCGGCGAGAAGGAGCTGGACTGGCACGGCGTCAACTTCGACCGCACCCTGGAGTGGGAGACCTTCGGCATCGGCCGGCGCTTCGCGGTCGTGGACTTCCACTTCCACCCGCACGCCGAGTACTGGTTCGACCACCACCCGACGACCTTCCTGAAACCGGAGCATGAAGCCCTGTACCAGCCCGGGCCGACGCGGCGCTTCGACCCTGCCTCCCCCTCCTGTCCCCCGATCATCGTCGCCCACGCCCGCGAGGAGTGGGGCTGGGAACCGCCGGCGCGCTTCGAGGAACTGGTGCGCTGGTCCAACATCATCGACGCCGCGCGCTTCCACTCCGCCGAGCAGGCCCTGTTCGGAACCGATCCGGCCCTGCGCATCATGCGTGCTCTGACCTGCGCGCCGGACTTCGCCTTCCATGACCGCGTGGTCGCCCTGATGCGGCGCCAGGATCTCGTGCAGGTGGCCCTCGACGAGGAGGTGGACCGCTGTTTCCGGCGTGCGGAGCGCAACCGCGACCGCGCCCTGGAGGCCTTCCCCGGCACCCTCGTCGAGCGCACCGCCGACACCATGCTCGCCGACCTGCGCTCCCGGAAGATCCGGCGCGAGCGCTTCGCCGCCTTCTACCTCTATCCCGAGCTCCACTACCTCGTCAGCCTGCTGCCGACCCGCGCCGGGGTGCACATCACGGTCTCCAGCAACCCCTGGAACCGCCCGGACGACGGCCTCCATCTCGGCGAGATCCTCAAGGAGTACGGCGGCGGCGGCCACCAGGGCGTCGGCGGCGTGAATCCCCCCGACGACGCCACCGCCGAGCGCTGGGCCCGGGAGCTCTACGAACGCATCGTCGCCGCCCGAACCCCATGAGCGCCGCCGCGGAGGCCCTGCTCGAACGGCACCCGCGCGACTGGCCGCGCTGGTTCGAGGAGCACGGCGGCCGGGCCTACCAGGGACGCATCGCCCGTCGTCAGGTCTTCCAGCGCGGCCTCCTGGACTGGGAGGCCATGACCGACCTGCCCCTGGCCCTGCGCCGCCGCCTGCAAGGGGAAGCCCCGCTGCTGCGCAGCCGCGTCGAGGCGGTGCACGAGGCCCCCGACGGTGCGGTCAAGGCCCTGCTCGCCTTCCCCGGCGGCGCCCGGGTGGAGGCCGTGGCCATGCCCGGGACCGCCGGCCGCACCCTCTGCCTCTCCACCCAGGTCGGCTGCCCGGTGCGCTGTCCCTTCTGCGCCAGCGGCCTCGAAGGCCTGGAGCGCAACCTCAGCGCCGGCGAGATCCTGGAGCAGGCCCTGCAGCTGCGCCGTCTCCAGGGGCCCTTCCAGCGCGTCGTCGTCATGGGCATGGGCGACGCCGGCTTCAACCTGGAGGCGACCCTGCGGGCCCTGGAGGCGATCCTCGACCCGGAGGGCTTCGGCCTCGGCGCCCGCCGCGTGACCCTGTCCACGGTGGCGCCGCGCGGCGTCTTGGAACGCCTCGCCGCGTGGGGCCGCCCGGTGCAGGTGGCCCTGTCCCTCCACGCTCCCGACGACGAGCTGCGCCAGCGCCTGGTCCCGGGGGTGCGCAAGCGCGGCCTGGAAGAGACCCTGGAGGAGGCGGACCGGCTGTTCCGCGCTTCCGGAAGGGAGTACACGGTCGAGTACGTCCTCCTCGGGGGCATCAACGACGCCCCCGCCCAGGCCCGGCGCCTGGCGGCGCTGCTCCGGGGCCGGCGTCTGCATGTGAACCTGATCCCCTGGAACCCGGTGGCCGGCCTCGGCTACCGGCGCCCCGCGCGCCAGGCCCAGGAGACCTTCGCCCGGATCCTGCGCGAGGCCGGACTCTCCGTCACCCTGCGCCGTAGTCTGGGTAGGGAAGCCGAGGCCGCCTGCGGCCAGCTCCGGCGCCGCCTGGCCCGGGGCCCCGAAGCCGTCTGAAGCCCATGCTGCGCCTGTCCCTTCTCCTCGTCCTGGCCCTCGCCGGCGGCGGCGGCGAGAACCCCTATGTCGAGAAGTACCTGGCCCACGCCGAGCGGATGCGCGAACAGGGGCGCCTGGAGGCCGCCCGCCAGGCCCTGGTCCAGGCCCTGGAGCGCGACGACCGCCACCTCGGGGCCCTGCGCAGCCTGGCCGAGGTGGCCGCCGGACTCGGCGACCTGGACCAGGCCGTGTACTCCTACCACCGCTGGCTGCAGGTGGCCGAGGCGGCCGAGAAGGAGGGGACCGCCCGGATCCCGCGCAGCGAGCTCCGGGCCGTGCAGGAGGCGCTCCTGGCCCTGGACCCGCAGGCCGAGGCCTTCACCCGCCTCAGCCGGGCCTACCTGGAGGGCCTCCTGGACCTGGCCAGGGAACACCTGAAGAAGAAGCGCTTCCACTCGGCCCTCGAGATCTACCACGAGATCCTGCACATCGACCCGCTGAACACCGCCGCACGCAAGGGCGTCTCCGAGGTGCGGCGCAAGGGCAGCGACGAACTGGCGGTGGCGGACGTCTTCGCCGGCGGCGACCCGAACCTGGGCGTGGATCCGGAGTGGATCGCCGAGCAGGACGCCCTGCACGCGGACTGGGACCAGGCCTGGGTCAAGGACGGCGAGAACTACCGCTACCGCACGAACGCGGGCTTCGTGGTCCTGCAGACCAGCTCCATCGCCATGGAGCAGATGAACCGCTTCTACCGGAAGTTCTTCCGCTACAAGGAGGACGGCGGACCGACCCCGAAGATCGAGGTGCGGATCTTCAAGAACCGCGACGAGTACCTGGAGCTGGGCAGCAGCCCTGCCGAGTGGTCCGGCGGCCAGTTCACCGGCAGTGCGGTGGAGACCTACGTCGGCGGGGTGACCGGCCAGGAGTCCATCCGCCAGATGTACGGGACGCTCTTCCACGAGGCGGCGCACCAGTTCGTCGGCCTGACCGGCCGCGGCGGTGTGCCCGGCTGGCTGAACGAGGCCTACGCCTCCTTCTTCGAGGGCTGCACGATCCTCTCCAACGGCCAGGTCAAGTGGAACCAGGTGCCCCAACACCGCCTCTTCCCCCTGGCAGCACGCATGGAGAAGGGCTGGATGAACGGCCCCGACGACGGCGTGCGCGACGCCAACGGCGAATGGGCCACGCCGGAGAAGGCGCCGACCTTCCGCATCATCGTCGAGGGCCGGTACGCGTGGGGACCGCCCTGGTACGCCCCCACCTGGGGCGTCGTCTACTTCCTCTACAACTACCGCGACGAGGACGGACAGCCGGTCTTTCGCGACGCCCTGCACGAGTACTACCTGAGCGGCGCCCGCGGCCGGCCGGACCCGGTGGCCTGGTTCGAGTCCATCGTCTTGAGCGTGCCCGGCTCCCCGGTGCGCACCGTGGACGAGCTGAACGAGATCTGGCGCGACTGGATCCTGGAGCTTCGGGACATCCAGATCGGCAACCGCGAGGCCGGGCGCAGCAGCCTCGACTTCGGCGACGCCGCTGCCGAGCGCGGCGACCTGGAGGCGGCCGTCGAGTTCTACGAAGAGGCCTACACCCACTTCCGCGAGGACCCCGAGGTCCTGTGGAAGCTGGCCCGGGCCCTGGAGGAGCAGGGCAACGAGGACCGGGCTGCCGCTCTGTACCGGGAGTTCG
>JALUUN010000586.1 GCA_027021325.1 Planctomycetota bacterium | reverse complement strand
GGGGCTCCCCTTCGGGAGTGCAGGAGACGCTCCTTCCTCCCGGCCCCGCCGCCGGGCGCCTGCGCGGTCCCGCAGTGCTCTTTGCGCGCCTCCTCCTCGCCTGGGGCCGCGAGGACACCGGGGCCGTCTGGAGCGCCCCGGGCGAGCTGCGCCTCGAACTCGACGGCGAGGACTACCTCCTCCGTCCCACGGCCCCGCTCTGGGAGATCGAAGTCCCGGACGGAACGGTGCTGCGCTACACCGCCTTCACGAAGTCCGGCGACCTGACCCTTCCCCGCGAGGCCCACCAGGGCAGGACCCGCTGGACCTTCCTCGACTGGCGTCTCGACCCTCTTGAGGATCCGAGGTGGTTCACGCCGGGGGGATGAGGGTAGGATGTTTCCTCTCGCTTGGTTTTTCCCAAACGGAAGAGGAACTCCATAGGCCGCAACGGAGGTAGAAGACGGCACCGTGACAGACATCAAGCTGTTCAAGATTCAAGACAACAAAGCTACGGAGCTCAAAGCAGAGAGCCTTGCTCTGGAGAAGAACCTTCAGGATCTCATCGAGAAGAACCTCGAGACTCTTTTCGCAGTACGCCTTCTCGCCTCAGAGTACGACACTGGACCGCGACACCGCGGGCGAATCGACACACTGGGCATCGACGAGAACGGCTGTCCGGTTGTGATCGAGTACAAGCGCAGGGTCAATGAGAACGTAATCAATCAAGGTCTGTTCTACCTGGATTGGCTGCTCGACCATCAGGGTGAGTTCGAGTTGCTTGTTTCCAAGTTGGTGGATGATCAAGCGGCAACGGAAATCAATTGGACGTCAACTCGCCTGCTGTGTATCGCAGCGGATTTCGCCAGGTATGACGAGCATGCTGTCCAACAGATCGACAGGAACATCGAGCTCATTCGCTTCCGGTACTTCCCGGAGGGATTCCTTCTCTTCGAGCTGGTCAATGCCGTCAGCGAGGCTACTTCCAGAGGTGGCACCAAGGCTGGGACGAGCGCCAGGTACAAGACAATCCTGGAAACCATCGAAGGCCTGGACGGAGATCTTGCAAGCCTCTACTCACAGCTACGAGAGAACCTGCTCACCTTGGGCGACGACGTGCAGGAAAGGGCGCTCAAGTACTACATCGCATTCAAGCGCCTTCGCAACTTCGCGTGTGTTGAAGTGCATCCGAACAAGGCAGTCATTACTTTGTACCTGAAAGTGAATCCGGACACGGTCGACCTGCAAGAGGGATTCACGCGTGACGTACGAAAGATCGGTCATTTCGGAACCGGAGACCTTGAGGTTGTCTTGAGGAACCAGGAAGACCTGGAGAAGGCCATGCCTCTAGTCCGTCGAAGCTATGAGGAATCCTAGCGTTCAATCGGTACTTGTCCTGTCCGGTAGAGGGTGCATCGAAGCGATGCCTTGCGGCATTCCTGCGGGTACCGAAACCGATCTGTCTCCAAACACAGAATCCCATGGGAGAGTCTCTGTCGTCTTTCGGATCGAATGGAGGAACTGTGCGATGATACGGATGCTGTGGAGAGCTGCATTCCCCTGGTTGAGTCCCGGGTACTGACTCGGCCTCCCGAGGAGGAGAGTCTCCAGCGGGCAGGTTCCGGCGAAGAAACCTTCGACTCGCGGGTAGGGTGAGAAGGAAGGCTCCTTCCCGCCCGAATCCGTTCGACCGTGGATTTCCTCTCCAGACGTCTTCGCCGGCACTCCGGAAGGGACCGCTCCCGGCGCCTGCCGGGCGGGAGCCTGCCGCTCACGCTGCCGGCCTTGGGCGCGCTCCTGTACGGCGGCCTCTACGTCATCCTGGGCGTGCTCCTGATCGTCCTGTGGCCCTTCGGCCGGCATCCCGACCTCTGGGCCGAGGTCTTCGGCCGCCTCGCCGGCATCCTGAGCCTCGTCCATGCGGGCTGGCTGGTGCTCCTGGGCCTGGACCTCGCGAGCCTCCTGCTCGGGAAGCGGGAGCCGGGATCGAGGCGGGTGGCGGGCGACGTGGCCGCCCTGCTCGTCATGGCCCTCGCCCTGGTCTCCTCGCTGCAGATGAGCGCCCTCCTCCCGGAGGAGTACGGGCCCTACGCCCGGGAGGTCGTGTTCTCCTTCCAGTACGACCCGCAGGCCGGGCACTGGGCCTGGGACCCCGGGAACCGGTAGGTGCCGACCCCGCCCGCCGGGCTTGAGCCCCTGCACGGGGCATGGGAGCATCCCTTCCGAAGGCCGCCATGACCGACACCCCGCCGCTTCCGCCCCTCGACCCGCCCGGCCAGCACCCCGTGCCGCCCCGGCGCTGGATCGAAGGGGATCTGAATACCTGGGAGCGGATCGAGGAAGCGATGGAGGCTCTGCGCGCCCGCCGGCCCGAGGGGGCGGAGGGGCTCGAGGCCTGGCTCCTGGACCGGAGCGAGTTCGACTCCCTGCTCTCGGCGGAATCCAACCGCCGCTACGTGCGCTGGGCCTGCCACAGCGAGGACGAGGCCGCCCACGCCGCCTGGCTGGAGTTCCAGACCGAGTTCCTGCCGCGCATCAAGCCGGTCGAGGACGAACTGGACCGGCGCTGGCTGGAGCATCCCGCCCGCGGGGCGCTCCCGCGCGAGCGCTGGGCGGTGCCCGAGCGCGAGGCCGAACTCGCGGTCCGCCTGTTCCGCGAGGAGAACGTGCCCCTCGAGGCCGAGGAGGAGGAGATCGCCAGCGAGTACGGCCGCATCTGCGGTTCCATGACCGTCGAGTTCGAGGGGCGCACGCGCACCCTGCAGGAGCTCGCGCCCTACCAGGAGGAGCCCGACCGGGAGAAGCGCGAGGCCGCCTGGCGGGCCGCGCGCCGCCGGCGCCTCGAGGATGCGCCGCGGCTGGAGGAGGTCTTCGACCGGCTCCTGCCCCTGCGCCAGCGCATCGCCCGCAACGCCGGCTTCCCCGACTACCGCGAGTACAAGCACACCGCCTGGGGGCGCTTCGACTACCGGCCCGAGGACTGCCTGGCCCTGCACGAGGCCATCGAGCGCGAGGTCCTGCCACTGCTCCGGCGTATGCGCGAGGCCCGGCGCCGGAGCCTGGGCCTGGAGGCGCTCCGCCCCTGGGATCTTGCCGTGGACCCCGAGGGACGGCCGCCCCTTCGCCCCTTCACCCGCCAGAAGGAACAGGTGGCGAAGGCCGCCGCGCTCCTCGAGGGCGTCCACCCCGACTTCGCCGCCGAACTCCGGTGGATGGAAGCGGAAGGGCTCCTGGACCTGGAGACACGGCCGGGCAAGCTCCCCGGCGGCTTTCTGACCACCTTCGAGGACCGGCGCGTTCCCTTCATCTTCGCGAACAGCCCGCCCACCCACGGCGGCCTCGAGACCCTGGTCCACGAGAGCGGGCACGCGATCCACGCCCTGCATGCCCGCTGGCAGGAGCCCGCCGGCAACCGCGACGCGCCGCTGGAGTTCGCCGAGGTCGCCTCCATGGGGATGGAGTGCCTGGTCCTCGACGGCCTGGAGCGGATCTACACGGCCGGCGAGGCGCGCCAGGCCCGGAGCGCCGCCCTGGAGGACATCGTCTCGGGGCTCGTCTCCATCGCCGTCCTCGACGCCTTCCAGCACGAGGTCTACACGCGGCCGGAGGCGGGGGCGGCGACGCGGCGGTCGGTCTGGCTGGCCCTGCAGGAGCGCTTCGACTCCGGCGTGGACTGGTCGGGGCTCGAGGAGGAGCGTGCGAGCGCCTGGCTCAGCGTCCCCCATATCTTCGAGGTGCCCTTCTACTACGTCGAGTACGCCTACGCCCAGATGGGCGCCCTCGCCCTGTGGCGGGCCTGGCGGCGCGAGCCCGCCGAGGCGCTGGCGCGCTTCCGCCGCGGCCTGGCCCTGGGGGGATCGCGGCCGCTGCCGGCTCTCTTCGAGGCGGCGGGGCTTCGCTTCGACGCCCGGGGCGAGGGCCTCCGGGAACTCATGGCCGAAGTCGAGGAGGCCTGGGCGGAGGAGGCCCTGGCGGGGGGGCGGCGGTGAGCCGCACCTGGGTCGTCGGTGACCTCCACGGCTGCGGTGAGGAGCTCGCCGCCCTGCTGGAGCGCCTGGAGCTGCGAGCCGGGGACCGCTTCCTCTCCTGCGGCGACCTCTTCCACCGCGGGCCCGATCCCCTCGGCGTGGTGGAGCTGCTGCAGGGGCTCTCCGGGCGCGGCGTGGAGCTCGGGCTCGTCCTCGGCAACCACGAGCGGGTGCTGCTCCAGCGCTTCGGCCTGGCGGGGGAGGCCCTGGACGGAAGCGACGGCGGCCGCCTGGGGCCGGAGGTCGAGGAGATCGGGCCCGAGGACCTGCGCGGGGACGGGCGCACCCCCATGGAGAACGTTCCGCCCGCCCGCGGTCCGGAGCTCCTGCGCTTCCTGGAGAAGCGGCCCTACGTCCTCCACGGCCCCCTCGGCGGGCGCCACTGGATCCTGGTCCATGCGGGCATCGTCCCCGGCCTGCCCCTGGAGCGGACCCGGCCGGCACAGCTCCTGCGCCTGCGCCGCTTGCGGGAACTTCCGGGGGCTCCCTACTGGTACGAGATCTACGAGGGCCCGAACCTGGTCCTCTTCGGGCACACCCCCTCGGAGGTACCGCGCACGCGCCACGCCGGCGGGCACCTCGTCGCCCTGGGCCTCGACACCGGGTGTGTCTACGGCGGACGCCTGAGCGCCTGGTGCCTGGAGGAGGAGGAGCTGGTCCAGGTCGAAGCGAGCCGGGCCTGGGTGTCCTGAAGCGGCGGGCGCCGCCGGGGCGGGCATCCCTGGAGAGGGCGGGCCGGCTCGTGGGCGCGGCCTCCTCCTGCCGGCCTCCCTCCCGGGCGGGTGCTGCACCCTTCCCTGCTATCTTCGCCGGCCGGCCATGGAGCGGCGCATCCTCCTTCCCCTTCTCGTCCTCGCCTGCGCCTTCCTGCTCTGGCGGCTGGAGCCGGGCGAGGAAGCGCCCGCACCCGCCGGGCCCGGGGCGAGGGAGCGGACCGAGGGGCCGGGCGGCGCCCGGCCCGCCCCTGCACCCGGCGAGGCCCTGCACCGCCAGGGTGCCGGTCTTGCCTTCGAGGCCCCGCCGCCGCCCGGGCCGGCGCCGGGGATCACCCCGGCCTGGAGCGGCCGGGTCCTCGATCCGGAGGGCCGGCCGCTCGCGGGGGTCTGGATCCTCTGCCTGGACGGGGCGGGGGAGCTTCGAAGCGACGGAGAAGGCCGCTTCGTCCTGCCGCCGCCGCCGGGAGGCGGAACTCCCGCCGCCCGCGGCGTCCACGTCGTTCGCGCGGGCTTCCTGCCCCTCCGCGCCCGCCTGCGCCGGGGCGCGGAGGCCCGGCTGGTGCTCCAGCCGACGGGACCAGAAGGTCTCCGCACCGTCCGGGTCACGGATGCCGGCGGGACGCCGCTGGCCGGCGCTGTCCTGGAGCGTTTCGAGGGCCTGCCCCCGGACCCGGCCGGCCCGCCGGTCCGGGAGCGCCGCTGGCTGCGCCTGCCCGAGGGGCCGTGGACCACGGACGCCGCCGGGGAGGCCCGCGTGCCGGCTGGCGAGGGCGGTGTCCTCCGCGCGCGGCTCGCAGGGCACCGGGACGCCGTCGTGGCCCTCACCGGCGTCCAGGCCCGGGGGTCCCTGCGCCTGCGCCTGGAGCCGGCCGGCGGAGCGCCTCTCGTACTCACCGACGGCTCGGGCGCCCCCCTGGCCGGAGCGCTCCTGGACCTCGGCGGCCCGGCCGGGGCGAGCCTTGCCGGCCGGGAGTGGCGGGCGGACGCCTCCGGCCTCGCCGACGCGGCGGATCTGCCCTTGCGCTCGGCCGACCGCCTCCTCGTCTGGACACCGGCGGGCCGGGGCTGGGTCGAGGACACCTCGGGCGGCCGCTTGAGCCCGGGAGTTGGTGTCGTCTGCGCCTTCCGCCGCCTCGAGGGCCGGGTCGAGGGCGCGCCGGCGGGCTCGCGCATCGCCACCGCCGCCCTCACCGGCCTCTTCGGCGGGACGCCGGTCCCCGACCCCTGGGCCGAAGCCGGCCGCCTCCTCTGGGAACCTCTCGGGGCGGACGGCTCCTTCGTCCTGGAGCGCGGCTGGCAGGGGCCGGCGCTGGCCTGGTTCCTGGAGACGCCGGCGGGGGAGATCCTGCGCCTCCGGGAGGGAGAGGACGGGCTCCTGCGTCTGCCGGAGCGGACCCCGGTCACCGTCGCCGTGCGCGCGGAGCCGGCTTCCGCCCTGGAAGGCCTGCGCGCCCGCCTGGAGTCCCTCTCCCTGGGGGCGGGGCCGCAGCCGCGAGCACGCACCCTCGTCCAGGGCCGGGCGCAGTTCGAGGTCGAGCCCGGGGCCTGGCGCCTGCTCCTGGACCGGGACGGCTGGCCGGCGGAGCGCGAGGCGGCCCGCTTCGAGCTGCAGGCGGACCCCCTGGAGGTCGGCGTGGACCTGGGCCGGCTCCGGACCCTGCGCCTGCGTGTCACCGCCGGCGGGGAGCCGCCGGGGCCGGGTGTTCTCCGCCTCCGCGACCCGCGGCGCCGGGGAGAGCCGGAGTGGGAGATCCCCCTGCCCGCCTCGGGGGAGGTCCTCCTGCCCGAGCTGCCGGAGGCGTCGCTCGAGGTCGAGGTCGAGACGGAAGACCCGTGGCTGCGCCTTCCGCCGGGGACCGTCTTCCCGGTGCCGGCGGGGGCGGGGGAGATGGAGCTCGAGATTC
>JALUUN010000585.1 GCA_027021325.1 Planctomycetota bacterium | reverse complement strand
CCTCCAGCCAGGCGAAGGCGACAACCTGCACGGGAACCTCGCCGACGTTGTCGAAGCGCACTTCCGCCTCCTCCGCGAAGGGCATGGGCAGGCGCATCTCCATCCTCCCGTCGTCGTGCACCTCGACGGGAAGGGAACGGTAGGGAGCGACGAGGAACTGCTCGGCATAGAAGTCCCCCACAGGCATCTCGATCTGCGGCCGTTCGGCGCCGTCGAAACGCAGCGAGAGAACGAGGCCGCGCAGGGCCCGGGGCAGATCCTCGGCCAGGACGCGCAGCTGCAGGCGGCGGATCACGCCGCCGCCTTCCGGCGCCTCGAGGGGAAAGGCCTGCCCCTCTCCCGGCCCCCACTCGCCGCTCAGGTCCAGGTTGGCCCGGCGCCGGAGAGGAAGCGGCCGCTTCGCCTGCTGCCAGAGCTCCTGGACACTGCGCACACCGCTGCGCAGGCGGGCGAACTCCTCGAGGGTGAAGGGGTGGACCTTCGTACCCTCGGGGTAGAGACGCAGCTGCAGGTGGTAGAAGTGGAGTTCCTCCAGCCGCCCCTCCCAGGTGACGCGCAGCGAGCGAGCGAAGGGGATGGGCAGGTAGTCGGCATCCTCCTCCTCCAGGAGGCCGGCGGGATCCACCTCCGGCCCCTCGGTGGCGGCGAGCCAGTGGCGCGTCCGGCGTGCCAGGAACTCGCGCCCCGGCCCCTCCCAGAGAGGCTCCTCGGCTCCGTCCAGCCAGACGCGCAGGGTCCCGTCCATGCCCGCCGACCAGCCGCGCACGATGGCCCCCGGCCCCTCGACCTCGCAGAGCAGCCACTCCCCCCGGCCGTCGGGCCCGGGCTCGCGCACCACCCCCTCGAAACCGGGCAGGGGCTCGCCACCGAAGCCGTCGCTGTTCGAGAACCAGCCCTCCGGCGTGCGCGAGCGGCGGTCGTAGCTCGAGAACTGGACGCTCCGGTAGGGGATCTCCGGCCACTGCGCCAGACGGTCGAGGTCCAGGAGTTCGCGCAGGAGGCTGACGAAGCTGACGTCGGCCTCGAGCCAGGGCTGGGGCGGCGGCGCAGGCTTCTCCGGAACCGGCTCCTGGAGCAGGGGAAGGAAGGCGCAGAGGGCGGTCAGGACAGCCATGGGCCGGCCATTGTGGCACGGCGCCCCGGTTTCCCTCCGCAGCCGGCGGCTAGGATGCGGCCATGTGCGGCCGCTACACCCTCCGGGTCCCTGCCGCCGAGATCGGCCGCCTCTTCGGCCTGCCGGAGGAGCAGACCGCGCTTCTCGCGCAGCGCCTGCACCCGCGCTTCAACATCGCCCCCACACAGCAAGTGCCCGCGGTCCGCCGCCGCCGGGAGAACGGGCGCGAGGCCGCCTGGCTCCGCTGGGGGCTGGTCCCCTCCCGGGCCCGGGATCCCTCCCCCGGCGGCCGCATGATCCATGCCCGCGCGGAGACCGCCGCCGAAAAGCCCGTCTTCCGTTCGGCCTTCCGCCGGCGGCGCTGCCTGGTGCCGGCCGACGGCTGGTACGAGTGGGAGAAGCACGGCCGCGAGCGCCTGCCCTGGTTCTTCCACCTCCGGAGCGCCGAGCTCTTCGCCATCGCCGGCCTCTGGGAGCGCTGGCGCCCCGCCGAGGGCGGCGGCGGATCCCTGGAGACCCTCGCCCTCCTGACCACCGACGCGCCGCCGCGGGCTGCGGCCATCCACCCGCGGATGCCGGTGATCCTGCCGGAAGAGGCCTGGGAGACCTGGCTGGATCCGGAGACGCCGCCCGCGGCCGTCCAGGAGTGGCTCCGCCCCTGGCCGGCGGAGGATCTCGAGGCCCTGCCCGTGCGCAGGACCGTGAACTCGGCGCGGCGGGACGACCCCTCCTGCCTGGAGCCGGACCCCGAGCGCGAGGCACCATGGGCCTGCGGGGGCTGACGATCCTCCTGGCCGGGGCCCTCGTGGTCCTGGCCGGCCTCCTCGCCTGGGGCGCCTGGAGCCTGGGCCCGGCGGCGGCGCCCCTGGCGCCGGGTTCGCCCCTTCCTTCCTTCTCGCTGCCAGGGCCCGGAGGAGGCCGCCTGGACAGCCGAGACTACGCCGGCCGGCCCTGGGTCCTCGTCTGGCTGCCCCGTCCCGACGGCCCGGCGAGCCGCGAGGAGGCCCGGGGCTTCCGCGACCTCGCGGCCGCCTTCGAGGACGCCGGCCTGGCGGTGGCCGGAGTCGCCGGGGCGCGGCCGAGCCTGCTCGGACGCGTGCGCGACGAGGAGGGCCTGCCCTTCCCCCTCGGCAGTGACACCGGGGGGTTCCTGGCCGGGGAACTCGGCGCCCGCCGGCGGGGCCTGGATCTGCCGCGGCGTCTGAGCTTCCTGGTCGGCGCCGACGGCCGCATCCTCCGCGTCTACGAGGTGGAGGATCCCGCCGGGCACGCCGCCCGCGTCCTCGCCGACTACCGGCGGGAGTTCTCGCCGGCGGCGCCGGCCTCCCAGGACAGCTGAAGCTCCTCGGCGCCAGGACGGACCGGGACCTCCCGGGCCGGCGTCCGGGTGGAAGGATCCAGGATCCGGAGCCGGTATTCCCGGTCCCGCAGGTGCCGGAAACGGAAGCGGCCCTCGGCGTCGGTCTGGGCGCGCTCCAGGCCGAAGGTGGCCTCCGGGCTGCGCCCCGGGTAGAACTCGGCCAGGTCGGCGGGCGGCTCCGGCCCCGGCTCGATCTCCACGGCCAGGTCCGGGATCCCCTCGCCGGTCTCCGGGTCCGTGATCCGGCCGTGCAGTTCGCGGCCCGGCTCCAGGACCAGGCGGACGGCGGCGCCGTCGGCGGGCGGGCTGGCGAGGGGCCAGAGGACCGCCGGCGCGAACCCGGGTTTCCAGCCGAGGAGAAGGTTCCACGGCGTCTCCTTGAGGCCCGCGAAGTGGAAGGCGCCGTCCTCGCCGGTCTCCATCTGGTAGAGGGGGCCCTGGCCGCGGAGGATCAGGCGCACGCCGGCCAGCGGCCGCCCTTCGGCATCGGTGGCGAGCCCGTGGACCTCCGCCCCCGGTTCCAGGACGATACGCACGGAGCGGACGCCGGCGTCGAGACGGCCCGACTTCGGGCGGTAGGCGGGATGACGCACGGTATAGCGCCACTTGTCGCTCGTGGTCGGGATGCGCGGCACCGTGAAGCCGCCGCTGGCGTCGGTGCGCAGGATCCACTGCCGTTCGGGGTAGTACCAGACCCCTTCGGCCGGGCCCGGCCGCGCCTTCTCGTCGCGGTTGCGCCGGCCCGTTCCGACGAGAGCGCCCTCCACCGGCCGCCCTTCGGGGTCCACCACCTCCCCGACCAGGACATGGGCCGGCACCAGCTTGAGGCTCAGCCCCTCCTGCACCTCCCCGGTCTCGAGGACGCCGCCGGCACGGCGCGTGCAGGTCCGGCCCTCGGCGATGGCCTCCAGGGTGAAGGGGCCGGCCGGGAAGCCGCCGATCGCGAAGCGGCCGCCGGCCTGGAGGGGAGCGGTCACCGACGGTGGCGGCGAGTCCTCGCCCTCGACCTGCCAGCGGTCCAGGAACCAGCCGTGGACCTCGCCTTCCCCTGCGAAGGGAGCGCCGGTCTCGTCCACCACCTGGCCGCTCAGGATCGCCGCCGGCGGCAGATGCACGGTGTGCTCGTGACGCTCCCCGGGGAGGACCGCGAGCGCCAGGGACTCGGAGAAGGGCGGCGTGCGGGCGGTCGGCTCGAAGCGCAGGCCCAGGAGGGTGCCCGGCTCCTGGATGGGAAAGAAGGCGCGGCCGTCGGGCCCGGTCACGTGGTGCTTGCGCACGCCGTCGGACGGGCCGCGCTGCACCACGAGGACCACGGAAATGCCTTCGAGGGGCCGGCCGCTGGCCGCGTCCAGGACCGTGAGCTCGAAGCCGCCCTCGACCGCGGGGCCGCTGGCGCCGGCGGCCTCCGCCGAGGACGCCGGTGCGGCCTCCTCCGCCTGCCCGGAGCCGCCATCACAGGCCAGGGCCGCCGCGGCCAGGAAGAGGCCGGCGGCGGCCGGGCGGAGGCGCCCCAAGGGGGCGCGACCAGGGAGCTTGCGAAGACGGCCCCGCATGGGGGGATTCTATCGGCCCGCAGGACTGCGCAGCCGGAGTCCGGCGCCGGGCGGAATGGCGGCGGAGGCCCGGGGTGCGGGGTAGGATTGGGCTGCCGTCCGGGGTGACCGCCCCGGGTTCGGAATCCCCGTCTGTCCCCTTCCGATGCGGAACCTGTCCCTCCTTCCCCTCGCCGTCCTCCTGGCCCCGTTCCTGGGCGGCGCCCTCCCGGCCCAGTGGACCCCCTGGCTCACCGTCCCGGGCGAGTCCGACGGCGACGCCTTCGGCCGTTCCGTCTCCGCCATCGGCGACCTGGACGGTGACGGGCAGCCCGATCTTCTGATCGGTGCGCCGGCGGCGGATCTCAACGGCCGCAACAGCGGAGCGGTCTACGCCGTCTCCGGCCTGGACGGAAC
>JALUUN010000584.1 GCA_027021325.1 Planctomycetota bacterium | reverse complement strand
TACAGCGGCGAAGGCCCGGGCGACAACCTGGGTGTGGCCCTGGCGGCCCTGGGCGACCTGACCGGTGACGGCCTCGAGGACTTCGCCGTTTCCGCCCCCTACTTCAGCCGCGGAGCCGCGGGCTTCCTCGCCGGCCGCGTGTATCTGGTTTCCGGCGACGGCAGCGTCCTCTTCGTCCTGGACGGCACCGAGCTCGGCGGGGTCTTCGGCATCTCGCTCGCGGCCGTGGACCTGGACGAGGACGGCCAGAAGGAGCTGGCCGTCGGTGCCATCGGCGAGGTCGGGACCGCCGGCGCGGTCCACTACTACCTGTGGGACGGGGTCTCCCTCATCGAGCCCTTCCCGGCCATCAACGGTCTGATCGGCGGCGAGATGCTCGGCTGGTCCCTGGCCGGCATGGGCGACGTCAACGGCGTCGCCGGCGAGGAGATCGTCGCCGGCTCGCCCTTCGCCAGCGGCACCTGGCAGGAAGGCGGTGCCGTGAGCCTCTGGGCCACGGACACGCCCCTGGCCTCGGCCGAGGGCGGCTCGGACGACGCCCACCTCGGGCTGGCGGTCTCCTCCGGCCGTGACGTGGACGGCGACGGGGTGAACGACCTGGCCGCCGGCGCACCGGATGCCCAGGGCGGCGCCGGCGAGGTCCTGGTCCTGGCCCCGCGCGGCAACGCCACGAGCCTGGCGACCCTGGCAACCCTGAACGGCGCTGCCGGCGAGCGCTTTGGCTGGGCCGTGGAGCTGGTCTCCGACGCAACCTTCGACACCCTTGCCGACCTTGCCGTGGGCGCGCCGGAAGCCAACGCCGGAGCCGGCCGCGTGGATATCCACGACGTGATCGGCGGCACCGTGGAGCACAGCATGGACGGCGCAGCAGGCTCGGCCCTGGGCAGCGCCCTGGCGCGCCTCGGCGACGTCAACAGCACCGGCTTCGAGGATCTCGCCCTGGGCGCTCCCGAGGCCACGAGCACCGGCGGTGAGAGCGGTGAGGTCCAGGTCTGGACACCGCCCATCACGAGCGCGGATCCCCCGGATCTGACGATCCTCGGCAGCATCACCGAGGGCTTCGACGTCCGCCTGCGGGTGACGAACATCAACCCCGGCGCCGACGTCTACTTCTATGTCGCTCTGGACGCCTCCACCGGTTCCACGACCGCCGAGGGCTGGGATGTGGACATCAACGGCCGCCATACCGGCGCCGGCGGTCCCCTGATCGCTCTGTACGTGGAGAACGCTGCCGCCAGCGACACCGTCGAGTTCACCTGGGAGATCCCGATCGGCCAGAGTCAGATCGGCCCCGAACTCCACTTCCAGGTGGTCGAGGACTTCGGCGGCCTGCAGCGCTTGTCCGACGTCGAGGGCGGCCCGGTCGAGATCCCGCCCTTCACCCTGGAGGTCGGCACCCCCGACGGCGAGGTGTACGTCGGTCAGGATCTGTGGCTGCACACCTTCGGCGGCAACACCAACCAGCTGACCTACTTCTACTACTCCCTGATCGGCCCGGGGAACGACGAGGATCCCGGCCCCTTCAACAACTGGAACACCGGGCTCAGCAACCCCACACCCTGGCCCGTGCCCTTCACGACCTCCGACTCCTTCGGCGTGGCGGACAGTTCCGTGGTGACGGTCCCAGCAAGCGCGCTGAACAGGACGGTCTGGTTCTCGGCCTTCTCCTGGGCGCCGGTGATCGCCGACCAGAAGCTCTCCAACATCGTCTCCAAGACCGTCCTGCCCTGACCAAGTGTCCCGCCTGGGTCCGGGCCGTGTCCGGCCCCTGATACCCCCCCTCCGCAGGGCCGGCGTTCTCCCCCCGGGAGGCGCCGGTCCTTCCTATCCCGGCGGCGGCTCCCGGCGGCGTCCATCGGGCGGCAGGTGCCCCTGGCCCAGGGTCTGGGCCACCGCCGCCCTGCGCCCGAAGCGATGGAGGTCCGCCACCTCCAGGTCGAAGGGGCGCCAGACCTCGGGGCGGGGGAAACGATGGTGGACGGCACCGCAGCGGTAGCAGTGCACCCGCTTCGGCACGACGAAGACCAGGCCGGCGTCCAGCGCCGCCCCCACGGCCAGGCTCAGGTACATCGTGAAGGGCGCCAGGGCCGCCGCCGCCACGACCACGGCGATCCCGAGCGTGCGCGGGAAGTCCCGGGCCTGGTACATCTCGTCGTGGCCGCAGGCGAGACACCCGAGAAGGCTTCCATCCTCGGCCAGGCACTCGCGCTGGAAGGGACCGGCCTCCCCCCCGCAATGGCTGCAGG
>JALUUN010000583.1 GCA_027021325.1 Planctomycetota bacterium | reverse complement strand
CCCGGGCGGCCGGGCGGAAGCGCAGGAGCGCGCTGCCCATGGCGAAACCTGCGCCGAAGACCGTGACCAGGATCGGGTCGCCGTCCTGGAGCCGCTGCCGGCGGACCGCCCGGGCCAGGGTCGCCGGCGCACCCGCCGCCCCCTGGTTGCCGAAGAGAGTGACCGTGTGCCAGTGCCGGTCCGCGGGAATGCCGAGCTCCCGGCACAGGGCCTCCAGGAGACGGTAGTTCGCCTGGTGCCCCACGAAGCCGGCGAGCTCCTCGGGCCGGACTCCAGTGCGTTCGAGCAGGGTGCGCGCCGATTCCAGGAAGCCGCGAGTGGCGTATTCCTTCACCTTGCGGCCGTCCTGCTGGATGAAGCCGCCCACGGGAATGCGCACGAAGTCGACCCCCTCGGGCCAGCAGGCGGTGTGCAGGTCCACGACCTCGAGAGAGGGACGCGCCGGCCGTTCTGCCTCGACGATCGCGGCCGCCGCCGCGTCTCCCCAGTACACGCAGGTCGCGCGGTCCTGGTAGTCGGTGAAACGCGTATAGTTCTCCGTCGCCACGAGGGCGGCGCGCCGGCAGTCTCCGGCGGCGAAGAGCCCGCGCAGGACCTGCAGGCCGAAGACGAAGCCCGCGCAGGCGGCGTTCACGTCGAAGGCCACCGGCCGGATGCCGAGTTTTCGGGCGATGTGGCAGCCCACCGACGGCACCAGGGTGTCGGGGCTGCTCGTGGCGCAGACGAGATGGTCGAGGTCCGAGGCGGGCCGCCGGGCGGAGGCCAGGGCGCGCCTCAGGGCCAGGACTCCCATGTCGGAGGCCCGGAGGTGGAGGGGCAGGACCCGCCGCTCCCGGATCCCGGTCTTCTCCCGGATCCAGGCATCGGAGGTCGCCACCACCCGCTCGAGGTCACGGTTGGTCAGGCGAGGCTCGGGATGGTGGAAGCCCGAGCCGGTGAGGTAGAGGCGCATGGAGAGGAAGGAGAGCTGTCGGCGGCAGTCCGGCGCCGGGTTGGCAACGATCCGGGCGACCGCGCCTCTTGGGGGAGGAGGCCGCGGCGGCCCTGTGGGGCAGACGGTGCCATCGGAACCATTCTACCCTCCGATCCCGTCCGCCGGACGCGATTCGACGGCGCCCGGCCCTCCCGCCCCGGAACCGGAGAGGCCGACCCGCGCCAGCAGTCGGAGGTCGGCGCCACTCGGGATCTGGTGCACCCGCAGCCCGAACTCGGGCAGGGCCGCGAGGAGATGGTCGAAGAGGTCGGCCTGGAAGGCCTCGTAGGGCACCCAGCGGGTCTCGCGGCTGAAGACGTAGATCTCCAGGGGCAGGCCCTGGGCATCGGGCGGCAGCTGCCGGACCAGGAGCGTCATGCCCTCGTGCACCAGGGGATGGGTCCGGAGCCAGGCCAGGCAGTAGGCACGGAAGGTACCGATGTTCGTCAGACGGCGGCCGTTGACCGGACTGGCCGGATCGGCGCCATGCTCCTGGTTCCAGCGCTCGACCTCGGCCAGCCGCGCCTCCAGGTAGGGCTTGAGGATCTGGATCCGGGAGAGACGTTCGACGTCCTCGGGCTCCAGGAAGCGGATGGTGTGGAGGTCGATGCGCAGGGCGCGCTTGATGCGCCGCCCTCCCGCCTCGCTCATGCCCCGCCAGTTCTTGAAACTGTCGGCCATGAGGGCATAGGTCGGGATCGTGGTGATGGTCTTGTCCCAGTTCCGGACCTTGACCGTGGCCAGGGAGACGTCGATCACGTCGCCGTCGGCGCCGTACTTCGGCATCTCGATCCAGTCCCCGCGGCGGACCATGTCGTTGGCCGCCAGATGGAGGCTTGCGACGAAGCCGAGGATGCTGTCCTTGAAGACCAGGAGCAGGACCGCGGTGAGCGCACCGAGGCCGGTGATGAGGCCGCTGGGATCCTTGTCCAGGAGCCGGGCCACCACCAGGATCCCCACCAGCAGCCACATCAGGATCGCCACGACCTGGACATAGCTCTTGATGGGCTGCTCGCGCGCCCGCGGCCGGCGCTCGTAGATCGCCGTCAGGGCCCGGAGAAGGGCGCCGCCCACCAGTCCGCCCACCAGGATCATGTAGGCCTCCCCCAGGCGCTGGATCCAGTCTCGTGCGGAGGCGGAGTCCGGAGCCAGGAGATGGGCCGAGGACCAGATCACCAGGGCCGGGGCCAGATGGCTCAGCTTCTCGAAGACCCGGTGGCGGACCAGTTCATCGTCCACCTGCGTACGGGTGCGGGCGGAAAGGCTGCGGACCGCACGGACGATGCCGCGGCGGGCGACGAGCTTCGCCAGCCAGGATCCGGCCAGGACCGCCAGGACCAGGAGCGCCCAGGACAGCCAGCGGGCCGGCTCCGGTTCCAGACCCGCCGCGGAGACCAGCCAGTCCTGGAGACGGTCCAGGAGGGTCGGCAGGGCGGGCGGGGCGTCGATCGGGGTGACCTGCGCCATGGCGCCGAGAGGATAGAGGCGAGCCCCGGTTTCCGCTGGGCGGAATCCGGGGCTCGCGGCAGCCGGCCGGGGATCAGCCGAAGGTGACGATGAGGAGCGGGCTCACCCGGCAGGCGTAGACGTCCACGGCCTGGAACAGGACCCGGACGCTGGCGGCGCTGCCCGGCACCGGGAAGCTGACGGAAGCGGTGCCGTCCGGGTTCGTGTCCACCCACTGGATGAGCTTGGGATCCTGCATGTCCACAAAGGCGCCGGGGCAGAAGGGGCCGACGGCGAAGGTCCCCTGGTTGAAGTCGTAGACGAAGTTGACCTGGCTGTCGGCGCGGGCACGGATGACGCTCAGGGTGCGGGTCTCTCCCGCGAGGACGCCGTCGATGCTGAGCACCATGCCGTCGGAGCGCCAGGCGTAGACCGATCCCGCGTCGGTACCGCCGTCGTCGTCCCAGCGGGCACCCACCAGGACGTCCGGGAAGCCGTCGCCGTCGAGATCCCCGCCGCCGCTCAGGGCGTAGCCGAACTGGTCGCTGCCGTTCTCGCCCAGGAACTGGTAGAGGGGGCTTCCGGTGCCGCCGTCGTAGACGAAGGCCTTGCCCGCGTCCGAGGCGCCTTCGTCGTTCTTGTAGGCGCCGACGAAGATCTCGGCGTCGCCGTCCAGGTCCACGTCGCCGGCGGCCTCGACCCAGCGGCCGAAGTTCTCCTTGTCGCTGGTGCCGTCGAAGCGGTAGAGCCGAAGACCGGTGGCGCCCGAGAAGACATAGGCGGAGCCGACATCGTTGCCGGTGAAGTCGGTCTTCGTGGCGCCGACCGCGATATCGGGCACCTGGTCGCCGTCCACGTCGCCGAGCCCGGCCACCGAAACGCCGAAGCGGTCGTTGCTGGCCTCGCCGTCCCAGGTGTAGATCACCCGGCCGTCGGCGCCGCTCAGGACCACGACACGCCCGGTCAGGGAGCCGGCGATGCCGCCGCTCCGGGCGCCGACCACGAGGTCGGGAATGCCGTCGCCGTCCACGTCGCCGGCGCCGTCCACGGACCAGCCGAACTCGTCACCGGCTCGGTCGCCGCTCCAGATGTAGACCGTGGAGTAGTCGGAGCCGTCGAAGACGTAGGCGCGGCCGCCGTCGGGATCCTCCAGATCGGCCAGCGGGGCGCCGATGATGAACTCGCTCAACCCGTCCCCGGTGATGTCGCCGGCGTCGTTGACCGACCAGCCGAACTCGTCATCCGGAAGCTCCCCCACCAGGGTGACGAGCTCACTGCCGTCGGCGCCGCTGAAGAGACGGGCCGCTCCGGTGGTGTTGTTGTTGATCTGCGCGAAGGGCGCCCCGACCAGCCACTCGCCGATGCCGTCGCCGTTGGTGTCCTCGACGAAGGCCACCGCCGAGCCGAACTCAGCGCCGGGCCAGTCTCCGTAGAGGGCATACAGGAGCTGGCCGGTCTCCCCGGAGTACACGTAGGCGGCGCCGCCGCCATTGGGCCCGGAGTCGTCGAAGGGGGCGCCGACGATGAAGTCGTCACGCCAGTCCCCGTCCACGTCGCCGCCCATGGCCACGGCGGTCCCGAACTCGCCGTTCGAGACCGGACCATCGATCTTGTGGACCTGTTCCTGGGCGGCGAGGGGCGAAAAGGCCAGAAGCAGGCAGAACGGAATCCTGGCAGGGAGGGAGGACTTCATCGGTCGGGACGGTTCCGCGGGCCGGCGGAAAGGGCCGGACAATCCTACCCCATGGGCCCGGTCGCGGCCCGGGATTCCCCCAGGCCGGGGAAGGCGCGGCGCAAATCCCGGAGACAGGGGATCTTGCGCCGTGCTTCCCGGAGCTGGCCGGGATCCGCCTCGGCGAGGAGGAACGCGCCTTCCCGGCTCCGGGCCCGCAGCTCCCCGGCCGGCCCGGCGAGGAGGGCCGTGCCCGGGAAGTCCAGGACCCGCTCGCCGCCGAGACTGGCCCGGCCGCTCCGGTTGCAGGCCAGGACAAAGCACTGGTTCTCCAGGGCCCGGGCCCGGACCAGGAGCTCGAAGGCCTGCGCCCGGGGCACCGGCCACTGCGCCGGAACCAGGAGAAGCTCCAGGCCCGCGTAGAAGAGCGGGCGGACCGCCTCGGGGAAGCGCAGGTCGTAGCAGACAACGGCTCCGGCGCGCTCCAGACCGGCGGGACCCGGGAACAGCCGTGGCGGGTCCTCGCCCGGCCGGCACTGCCGGCCCTCCCCCGTCGGACTGAAGAGGAAGCGCTTCCGGTAGGGCCGCAGGAGGGCCGGCCCCCCGAGGAGGTGGAACTCGTTCCAGGGACGGCGGCCGCCCGACGGACCGGGCGCCGAGCCGGCCACCAGGAGGCCGGCGGCGGCCGCCTCCCGGTGCAGGAGTTCCAGGGCCTCCTCGCTGGCACGGAGGACCGCCTCGTCGTAGGCCGGCAGGAAGGAGGTGGTCCACTTCTCGGGCAGGAGAAGCAGGCGGGCGCCGGCCGTCCGGGCCCGCTCCAGGCCCTCCCGCGCCTGGTCGAGGTTGGCCGGGACCTGCCCCGGCCGGACGTCGAAGGGCCAGGCGGCGAGGCGTGTGGTCGTGGAGGGGCCGGTCAATGGACGCTCCCGGGGACGCCGCCTATCCTATGCGCCCCCGGGCCGTCTCTGGCCCCGCCGGGAATCGCGTGGGGACGTAGCTCAGTTGGGAGAGCGTCGCGTTCGCAATGCGAAGGTCGAGGGTTCGAGTCCCTTCGTCTCCACCACCTGCCCGGCCCGAGGACGGGCAATGCGGATGTCCTCCATCTTCGCGCTTCTGGCCGGCACATCCCTGGCCGGGATGCTCGCCGCCCTGGGTACCGGCCTCGCCCAGGGCGCCGGAGAGGCCGCCTTCCTGCACCGGGGCCTGGGACTCGCCGGCGCGATCCTGATGCTGTTCACCCACAGCATCGTCTTCGTCTACATGATCGGGACCGGCCGCGCGATCAAGGACGCGGTTCGCGACCACGGCGTGGACCGCGCCTTCTACGTGGAGCATGTCGGTTACAAGTGGCAGGCCTCCCCGTGGGCCATGACCTGTGCCAGCCTCAGCGTGGCCACCGCGGTCCTCGGCGGCATGGTCGAGGCCGGTGCCGCCGCTGCCTGGCTCCATCCCCTGGTGGCGCTGGCCACCGTCGTCGCCCAGGCCCTTGGGCTTCCGGCCGAGTACCGCACCATCCGCGCCAACGGCCGGCTCCTGGACCGGGTGGCCGAGGCGACGGCGGAACGCAACCGCGCCGTCCTGGAGCGCGGCGAGGACCCGGCCCCGCCGCTCTCGCCCCTCTCCGCCACGGCCTGGACCTGGATCCTCGCCGTCAGTGCCTGGCTCCCCTGGCTCTACATCCGCTTCATCATGGGAGAGCGCGGGGCCGCCTGGTGGCCCTTCGCGGTCCTGAGCCTCCTGTTCCTCCTGGGCGGCCTGGGCCGGCGGCCGGCGCAGGAGGAGGAAGGCTCCTCCTAGGACCTTCCGTCCGCCGCCGAGGATTCCTCCGGCGGCGTCTCCCTGGCCGACCCCAGGTTCCGCAGGCGCTCGGAGGCGTCGGCGAAGTCCCGGGCCAGACGGACGCAGGCCTCGAGGTGCCGCCGGTAGCCCTCCGGATCGCCGTCCTCCTGGGCCTCCAGAGCGGCCGCGTAGTGGCGGCGTGCCTGGGCCAGGCGGTCCTGGAGCCTGCGGTAGCGCTCGGCGGTGTCCTCGAAGCCTTCGTCCCCCACGGAGACCAGGACCTCCTGGTAGAGGTCGGCGGCTCGCTGCACCTGGCCGTCCAGCTCGTAGGCCCGGGCGCGCCGGTAGCGGTCCTCGTTGCGCGCGAGCTCCAGGCGCCGGTCGAGACGGGCGAGTTCTTCCTCGTGGCCTTCGACGCCGAGGTCCACGATCTGGTCGAGGAGGGCCTGGGCCTCCTCCAGGGATCCGCTGCGGATGCGGAGCTCGGCCCGCATCAGGAGCTCCCGGGTCCGGAGCTCCCGGTCCAGGCGCTCCAGGCGGGCCAGGAGATCCTCGTCGCCGGGATCCAGCTCCACGGCCTGGCGCAGGGCCACCCAGGCCGCACCGAGGTTGCCCGCCCGGAGGCTGCGCTCGGCCTGCTCCGTCAGGTCGGAGGCGACGAGATCCGCCACCTCGCGCTCCAGTTCGCCGGCGCGGCTGTCCTCTCCCCAGTAGTCCCGGGCGTGGGCGAGATAGGTCAGGGCCCGGCCATCGCGGGCCTCGCGCAAGGCCTCGACTCCCTGGAGGAAGAGATCCTCGCCCTTGGCGAAGCGTTGTTCCGCCTCCA
>JALUUN010000582.1 GCA_027021325.1 Planctomycetota bacterium | reverse complement strand
CCGGCGCCACCGCCATCATGGAGGAGACCGGCGTCAAGCTGGAGAACGTGACTCCGGACATGCTCGGCCGGGTCAAGCGTGTCACCGTGTCCAAGGACTCCACGGTCCTCGCCGGCGGTGCCGGCCGCAAGAAGGACATCGAGGCGCGGATCCGCCAGATCGAGGCGCAGATCGAACGCTCGACCAGCGAGTACGACCGGGAGAAGCTCCAGGAGCGCCTGGCCCGCCTGTCGGGCGGCGTGGCCGTGGTCAAGGTCGGCGGTGCCACCGAGGCCGAGATGAAGGAGCGCAAGCACCGCGTCGAGGACGCCAAGTGCGCGACCCAGGCGGCCCGCGAGGAGGGAGTGGTGCCCGGCGGCGGCGCCGCGCTCCTGCGCTGCCTGCCGGCGGTCGAGGCCGTGCGCGCCCGCGGCGAGGAGAAGTTCGGCGTCGAGATCGTGGCCCGGGCCCTGAAGGCCCCGACCCGCGCGATCGCCGAGAACGCGGGCTATGATGGAAGCCTCGTGGTCGAGGAGGTCCTGTCCCGCAAGGGCTGGGTCGGTTTCAACGCCCTGACCGGCGAGTACGAGGACCTGAACAAGGCCGGCGTCCTGGATCCGAAGAAGGTCGTCCGCCTGGCTCTCCAGAACGCCGGGTCCATGGCCGGCCTGCTCCTCACCACGAACACCCTCGTGACCGAGCTGAAGGAGAAGGAGGACAAGCCCTCCGAGGGCGCGATCGCCTGACGCGAATGGAGCAGACGCGGCGGGGCGTCCGCGCCTGCGGGCGCCCCGCCCGTCGCATCTTTCGACCATGGCCAAGCGCGACTACTACGAGATCCTCGGAGTCCCCCGGGACGCCGATCCGGAGGCCATCAAGAAGGCCTACCGGAAGCTGGCGCTGAAGTACCACCCGGACCGCAACAAGGAGACGGACGCCGCGGAACGCTTCAAGGAAGCCACCGAGGCCTACTCGGTTCTTTCCGACCCCGAGAAGCGCAAGGTCTACGACCAGTTCGGTCACGCCGGCCTGGAGGGCGCCGCCGGCGGCGGCGGCCCGCAGATCAACCTGGAGGATCTCTTCTCCCAGTTCTCCGACATCTTCGGCGGCGCCCGCATGGGCGGCGGCATCTGGGAGACGCTGTTCGGTTTCGGCGGCGGGCGCCGACACGGACGCAACGGCGCCCGGCCGGGCCGGAGCCTGCGGGCGAGCCTGGAGATCGGCCTCGAGGACGTCCTCCACGGCGCCCGCCGCAGCCTGGTCGTGAAGCGCCGGGAGCGCTGCGAGGAATGCGGCAGCAGCGGCGCGGCACCCGGTTCCAGCCCCCAGGCCTGCCCGACCTGCGGCGGACGCGGCCAGGTCCACCAGCAGCAGGGTTTCTTCGCCGTGCGCAGCACCTGCCCGCACTGCCACGGCGAGGGAACGATCCTGCGCAACCCCTGCCGCGCCTGTGGCGGGGACGGACGCGTCGCCCGCAAGCGCGAGCTCGAGGTGCACATTCCGCCCGGTATCGAGGACGGAGCCCAGATCCGGCTGGCCGGTGAAGGCGAGGCCGGCCCCCGGGGCGGGCCTCCTGGCGACCTCTATGTCGAGGTCCGGGTGCGCGAGGACGAGCGCTTCCACCGCGACGGCCAGGACCTCTACCTCGAGGTACCGATCTCCTACGCCCAGGCGGTCCTGGGCGACAAGATCCGCGTCCGCACCCTGGAGGGCGAGGTGCGGATGACGGTGCCCCCCGGCACGCCCACCGGCAAGCTCTTCCGGCTGCGCGGCCAGGGGCTCCCCGCGCTCCACGGCGGCCCGCGGGGCGATCTCTACGTGCGTGTCTACGTGGAGGTGCCGCGGCGCCCCTCGCGCGAGGAGAAG
Organism: Planctomycetota bacterium; assembly: GCA_027021325.1. Lineage (GTDB taxonomy): Bacteria > Planctomycetota > UBA1135 > UBA1135 > UBA1135 > JALUUN01. The sequence continues at coordinate 4,852 of JALUUN010000582.1, read as the reverse complement.
GCCCTGGTCCGGCAGCTCCTCGAACTGGAAAAGCAGCGCAGGTCCCAGCCTGCCGACTGATGGAGGCGAAGCCATGAGCCGACGCAAGAAGCGCCAGCAGGAGGAACGCGCCGCCCGGGAGAGCGCGGGCCGGGAATCCCCGGAGCCCGGCGCCGCCCAGGCCGCGCCCGCTCCCGAGGAGACCCTGGACTACTGGAAGGACCGGGCACTGCGGCTGCAGGCGGAGATCCAGAACATGCGCCGCCGCAGCGAGCAGGACGTGGAGGACCGGACCCGGCGCCGTCTGGAGGCCCTGTTCTCCGAGCTCATCACCCTGGAGGACCACCTGGTCCTGGCCCTGGAGAGCATTCCCGAGGCCCTGCGGGAGGATCCCGCGGCCCGGAACTTCCTCGCCGGTGTGCAGGCCATCGCCAGTGCCCTGCGCTCGACCCTGGTGCGCTTCGGCCTCGAGGCCATCGAGCCCGAGGAACACCACGATTTCGACCCCGAGGTCCACGAGGCGGTCCACACCGAGGAGCGCGAGGAGCTGGAGGCGCCGCGCCTGGAGCTGATGCGCCGCGGCTACCGCATGGGAAGCCGCATCCTGCGCCCGGCCCAGGTGCGGGTCCTGCGTCCCGGGGAGGCACGGGCGCCGGCCGGCCCCGCGGAGAGGCCGGAAGAGGCCGGAGAAGGCCCGAAGGACTCCGCCTCCCGGCCCGATGGGGAAGACCTTTCCGGGGCCGGACACGGCGGAGGAAACGGCTCCTCCGGGTAATCTGAAGGCGCGGGGCAGCGCCAACCCCCCGCCGACACCACCCATGCGTCTTCGAACCCTCCGCTTCCTGATTCTCTTCCTGGCCGCTTCGGCCGCCTTTCTCGGTACAGCCTCCTCGGTCCACGCCCAGCGCGGGCGCCTGGGGAGGGACTACTACGAGGACCCCCAGCACGGCTTCCGGTTCCGCTACCCCGAGGACTGGCTGATCGTCCCGGTCCAGGTCACCGAGCAGGACCTGGGCGAGGGCGCCGGCAAGATCGCCCAGCTCGAGGGACCGGCGATCTCCACCCGCATCGGCTCCAACCAGTCCGTCCCGACGCCGGTGCGCCTGGACGTTTTCCGGATGAAGGCCGGGGTAGCGGTCACCCGCGACGAGGAAGAGGGCGCCGGCGGGCTGCGCGACCGCCTGCAGAAGACCAGCTCGCGCACGACCATCGAGCAGCTCCTGCAGCGCAACCGGAGCCTGCGCGACTTCAGTTCCAGCGAGCCCCGGGAGCGCAAGGCACGCCGCCTCCCCATGCTGCACCAGCAGTTCCGGGCCTTCACCGGGGACTACGACGCCCTCTGGGACACCTACACCTACCACCTGGAGGACTACGACATCATCCTCTGCTTCTTCATCGCCGAGGAGCACTACAAGGACTGGCAGAAGGTCTTCTACGGCGCGGCGAAGTCCTTCGAGGAGATCGAGCGCGTGCGGCCGGTGACCCTGGGGCCGGATCCGAGCTACGAGGAGATCCTGGCCTACGAGCGCTACCAGGCCAGCCTGACGCCGGGCTGGAAGGTCTATCCGACGCCGAGCCAGCGCTATGTGATCGTGTCCTCCAGCGACGACGAGGACTTCATCGAGGAAGTCATCGAACGCCTGGAGAACAGCCGCGACCTCTTCGAACGGGACTTCCCGCCGGAGAAGCCCATCGAGCACGTCAGCCGCGTGCGCATCTGCGCGACCGCCGAGGAGTTCCACAAGTACGGCAAGACCGGCGGCGGCGTCCTCGGCTGGTTCAACCCGGGCACCACCGAGCTGGTCCTGTTCGACGCCAAGAACTACGACCGCAACATCTCCTTCGGGGTCATGACCCACGAGGGCTTCCACCAGTACTGCCACTTCCTCTTCAACCAGTCGGAAGCCCACCGCTGGTTCGACGAGGGCCACGGCGACTACTACGGCGCCTTCGAGTTCAAGCGCGGCAAGGCCATCTCCCGCGCGCGGATGCGCGGCATCGACCGCCTCCAGGAGGTACGGCAGATGATCCGGGAAGGGCGCATCGTTCCCATCGCCGAGCACGTCCAGATGGATCACCCCACCTGGCAGCGCAGCTACGGCTACCCCCAGAGCTGGTCCATCGTCTACATGTTGCGCCAGGGCATGGAGGGCAAGGTCCCGCGCAAGCTGTGGCGGGAGGAGTATGCCGACATCATCCCGAACTACATGAGGGTTCTCTCCGAGGAGTACACCAAGGCCTGGGAGGAGCTGCGGGAGGAGGTCCGGAGGCGCAAGGAGGCGGCCGGCGAGGAGCTGAAGCCCGAGGATCTGGAGATCCCGAATCTGAAGCGCTTCCTGAGCCGGGAACACAAACAGGAGATCTGGGACCGGGCCTTCGCCGCCTCCTGGGGACAGATCGACATCGAGGAGTTTGAAACGAACTGGCTCGAGTACGTCAGCAAGCACATCCGCAACTGAAGCCGGCCTCTCAGGCCGCTGGCCGCCCGCGGTCGCCGGCCCCCTCGCGGTCGGCCCAGCCCAGCCAGCGGCGGGTGACCAGGAGATAGAGGCGCTTGCCGGTCCGGCGCCAGAGCCGTGCCGGCAGGCTGGGAGCAGCCAGGAGCCTGCGGTCCCGCGGCGTCAGGCGCTCCGGCCAGTAGCTGCGTTTGTGCTTCAGGAGGTGGCGCAGATCCTCCCGCGCCTGGAGCCGGAAGCGCCAGCCGCGGCGCCGGAAGACCGAAGCCATCTGGAAGTCCACCAGCGCCGCGCTCCCGTCCTCCAGGACCAGCCAGTTCGGCTCCTTGGCCAGATCGTTGTGGGTGACACCGCGCCGGTGCAGGGCCGCGAGCAGGCGCAGGGCGCTCCCGTACCAGGCCGGATCCCGGGGCGCGGCCTCCTGGAGGGGCCGGCCCGGCAGCCAGCTCCGGTAGCGCCGCCCGGGCCCGCCGCCCCGGCTCCGCGGGAGGCCGGGCAGGCCCTCCAGCCGCCGCAGGGCGCGCTGCTCACGGTCGGCCAGGTGCCGGGCCAGAGGGCGGACCCAGAGCGCCGCCCGGCGCCAGTCCCGGCGCACCAGGGTCTCGCCGGCGGCCGTCCTAGAATGCCCGCGCTCGACCCGGCCGAAGAGATCCTGCTTCAAGAGAGCCTCGACGACGAAGTCCGCCCCCGGGTCCTGCTTCCGCGGCCCGCCTCCATGCGCTCCGTCCTCCGACCCGGTCACGCGCGGCATGCTAGCAGGCGGCCCTGCTCCCGGCGGCGGGCCCTCGCGGCCGGTCTCCTCGCCTTCCTGGCCCTCCCCGGCCCGGGGCCGGCATCCGCCCAGGATCCGGAGCTCTCGCCCCTGGAACGGCAGCGCCTCCGGGAGCTGGCCCGGGCCGAGCAACGCTTCCGCAAGGCCGAGGAGCGCCGGGCCGAGGCCGGCCTGCACCTGCGCGAGGAGTACGGGCGCCTGGAGACCTGGTGGCAGGAGCAGGCACCGCAGGATCCGCCGGAGACGGTGCGCCGCTGGCTCGAGGCCGAGGGGCGTTCCGAGGCGGATTGGACCCGGGTTCTCGACGGCTTTGCCGAGACCCCCTTCCACGAGTTCTGGAACGAGCATCTGTACCGCCACTCCCGGGCCGCCCGCGCCTGGGCGCGGGCGGTGGCCGATCTGGAGGACGCCTTCCTGGCCCTGGAGCGCCTTCGCCATCCCGCACGCTTCGCGCCGGAGGCCGCCGAGACCCCGGAGGGCATGGCCCTGATTCCCGAGGGGCGCTACCTCCTGCGCGCCGCCACCGGCTACGTGCTCGGCCATCCCCGGCTCCAGAAGGACCGGGAACGGCGCCTGAAGGGCTTCTACCTGGACAAGCGCGAGGTCTCCTGCGCCGCCTATCTCGCCTTCCTCCAGGCCCTGCCCGAGAGCCTGCGCGAGCAGCACCTGCCGGCCGCCTGGACCCTGGATCCCCAGGGCCTGGCCTCCTTCCCCGAGGGCTGGGAGGAGCGGCCCGTCACCGGCATCCCCTGGACCTCGGCCGCCGCCTACGCACGCTGGGCCGGCAAACGCCTCCCCACCGAGGACGAGTGGCAGGCGGCCGCCGGCGGCTTCCTGGGCCGCCGCTGGCCCCTGGGAGACTCCTTCCCCGCCGGCGGCGTGAACTGCCGTGCCGCCGCTGCGGCGGAACCCCGGCCGCCCCTGGAGTTTCCCCTGGACGCGACCCCCGACGGGCTCCTGGCCCTGACCGGCAACGTCCGCGAATGGTGCGCCGATCTCTACGAGGAGCCGCCCGGCCGCGGCCGGGCGCGGGCGGTGCGCGAGGCCGGGGCCTCCACCCTGGCGGTGGTGAAGGGGGGCTCCTACCTGGACCGGCCCGAGGAATGCGCCACGACCTTCCGCTGGCTCCTTCCGGCCCGGGGCGAGGGCCCCTCCAACGTCGGCTTCCGCTGCGCCCGGGACCTGCGGTGAGCCCCTCTCTCGAGATCGCCCGCGAGCTCCTCCGGGCCCTGGCCGACCTGCTCCTGGCGCCCCCCCGAGCCCTGGCCTTCGCCCTCGGGCGCCGGAGACGCCTGCGCGAGTTCCAGGGGCTGGCCGCCAGCCCGGCGCCTCGGGAGGTGGAGGCCCCGGCTCCTCCCGCCCGGCCGCTGCGGCGCATCCTCCTCTCCTGCGGCGACGCCTCCGGCGAGATCCACGCCCGGGCCCTGCTCCGGGAACTGCGCGCTCGCCATCCCGGCCTGCAGGTCGCCGGTTTCGGCGGCGCGGCCCTGGCCCGGGAAGGCATGGAGGTCTGGGAGCCCCTGGCGGACTGGAACGTCATGGGCTTCCGCGACGTCGCCGCCCGCCTGCCCCGCTTCGTCGCCTGCGTGGCGCGCTTCGCCCGCGAGCTGCGCGAGCGGCCGCCGGACCTCGTCCTCCTCGTGGA
>JALUUN010000581.1 GCA_027021325.1 Planctomycetota bacterium | reverse complement strand
CGAAGCCGAACTGGCAGATCTGGAGGCCCTCGGAGGCGTTGCGGACGATGGCGACCTCCTCGGTATCCACGCCCCAGGTGGCCGCGAGGCGCTGGCGAATGCTCTCCTTGTTCGGCTCCTGGATCCGCCACATGTTCCAGGCCGGCGCCTGGTTGGCGAAGGCCAGGTGGCGCCGCAGGGCATCCTGCACGACGGCAGGCGAGGGGCTGACGCCACCGTTGTTGAAGTTGATCAGGGAGCGGTCCACCGGGAAGGCACGTTGGATGCGCTCCCAGAAATCCTCGTCCCGGGCTGTTTCCTCCGGCCCGCGCGGATCCTGGGCAAGGTCCTCGAGCAACTCCGCGCTGGGACGCGGCAGAGGCGGGACCAGGGCGGCGGCGGCCGGAATCCCGAAGGCCCCGAGGAAACACCGGCGGCTCGGTTCCATGGCGCCAGCCTAACGCCGGAGCGTGGGGCCGGCGGCCGGAAATGCCGGACGGCCGCCTCCCCCGGGGCGTAGAAGGAGGGCATGGCCCGCCGCGCCGCCTTCCTCCTGCCTCTCCTGACCCTGACCGCCCTGCCCGCACCGGCGGAGGCCCAGGGAGGCGAGGTTTACGAACGGGTCGTGGAAAAGCTCGGAAGCCGCTTCCACGATCTGGAGTGGCGCCGGGAGACCCTGCCGCGGATCGCCGCGCGCCTGCGGCCCCAGGCCCGGGCCTCGGCCACCGCCGAAGAAGAGCGCGCAGTCATCCAGTATCTCCTCGAGCAGGTTCCCTCCAGCCACACCGCCCTCTACTCCGAGGCCACCTGGCGGCGCCTCTTCGACGACCTCGCCAACCGCCGCCGGCCCACCCTGGGCCTGGAACTCGTGCACCTGGAGGAAGGCTTCTTCGTCCACACCCTCCTGGAGGGCGGCCCCGCCGCCGAAGCCGGGGTCCTCTCGGGCGACCGGGTCCTCACCGTGGACGGCCTTCCCCCGGAGAAGAGCCCGCGCCTCGACTGGCGAAGCGACGACGCTTCCCTGCCGGATCCGCCGGTCCACGCCCTGCGCTGCTCCGCCGGCGAGGAGGTGGTCCTGGAGCTCGAGCGGCACCCCGGCCTGCGTCTCGGCGTGCGCCTCCGCGCCCGGGTCCTCTCCAGTTTGGAGGCGAGCCTCGCCACAGCCCGGGTGCAGGAAGTCGAGGGCCGCCGTGTCGCCTGGTTCCACCTGCGCATGGTCCACTCGCGGCAGACGGACAAGGTCCTGCGCCAGCTTCTGATCGGCCGCTTCGCAGAGGCCGAAGCCCTGGTCCTGGACCTGCGTGGCCGCGGCGGCAGCGCTTCCATGGCACAGCGTCTCCTGGCCCTCTTCGACGGCCCGGGAGCCGTCTGGACACGGCCGGTCGTGGCCCTGGTGGACGGCGCCACGCGCAGCGCCAAGGAGGTCCTGGCCTGGGAGCTGCGCGAACGCGGCATTGCGCGGCTCATCGGTGAACGCACCGCCGGGGCGGTGATCCCGGCAACCTTCGCCCGGGTGGCGCCCGACGCGATCCTGATGTTCCCTTCGACGACCCTCGGCGCCTACACGGAGCGCCTGGAAGGAAAGGGTGTCGAGCCCGATGTGCTGGTTCGGGCCGCCGGCCCCTGGAGCGCAGGCGCGGACCCGATCCTCGAGGCCGGCCTGCAGGAGGCCGCCCGCCTCGCGGCTACTGCCAGCCGTCGATCTCGTTCTGGATGATCTCGGCGAGGTCGTCCAGGCTCTCGGCCTCGACCTCCTCCTCGGCGCCCCCCTCGCCGGTCCGCACGAAGATCTGGTTGCCTTCGAACCAGATCTCGGCGATACGCACCTCGTCCCCCGCCGGGCGCACGAGGCGGACCTCGGTCCCCTCCTCGTGGACCTCGGCGACGACCGAGTTGCCGGTCTCGACGGACCAGTCGCCCTCCTCGATCCAGGCGGCGAGGTCGTCGTAGCTGCGGATGTCCATCTGTCGTTGCGGCATGGCTGTTTCCGTCCGGCGGCTCCGGCCGCTGGCCGGTTCCCGGAGACTCCGGAATCCGGCCCTTGTAACCTTCCCGCCCCGTGGCGTCCAGCCTCCTTCTCCGGCTCCTGACCCTCCCCCCGGCAAGCCGGGCAACGCGGAAGTCTGGACCTGGACGGCCAGGGCCTCAGCCTCTCCCTGCTGGCCGAGGAGTCCCACACGCGGCCGCGGCCGGGGGGGCCGGCACCCGGGCGCCGGCCCTTCCTGGTCCTGGCCGCCGGCGCAAGGCCCGCGGGTCCACCCGGACTCCGGCAGGAGGCAGGTCGCCCTGATCCCCCCGGCGGGTCGAGCATCGCCGTCGAGCTCCACACCCCAGCGTCCCCGGCGATCTCCTCCCCTGGCCCGGGCCCCCTGGGTCGAGGATCCGGGCAGCTTCCTCGCCGGCGCCTGGATCCTGGTCCTGCGCGTGGACCTGACCTTCTGAAGGCGAAGCCACACACCGAACAGAACGGGCGCCCGGAGACCGAAGCCCCCGGGCGCCGCAAGGAAGGACGGGCCTACTCCAGGATGAAGAGGCCCGAGATGTCCACGTTCCCGCCCAGGCCGAGGGCGGAGCCGTCAAACCACAGGGTCGAGTAGCCGGAGGTCGCGGCTCCAAGGCTGGTCGGGAAGAACTCCAGGATGTCCTCGTCGCCCCCGGAGATGCCGTCGATGTTGTAGCTCCCGAGGGTGGAGAGGAGCAGCGTACCGCTGGCACGGATGTGCAGGGCGTCCACGTCGTGCTGGCTGGTCCCCGAGTAGCCGACGTCGCTGCCATCGAAGTAGACGCCAAAGCTGCCGCTGGTCGAGGAGCCGAAGGCGGTGGCGAAGAACTCCAGGAGGTCCTCGTCGCGCCGCGTGCCAAGTCCGCTGACCGAGTTGCTGCCGGTCGTCGAAATGACGAGATTGCCGGCGGAGGAAACGCCGATGCAGTCGATGTCCTCGCCGTTGGTCGTGAGTCCGACGTCGGAGCCGTCCAGGAAGAAGCTCCAGACACCGGCGGTGGTCGTGCCCAGGCTGGTCGGGATGAACTGCACGATGTCGGAGTCGTCCACGGTCTCACCGCCGCCAGGACCGCCGATGAGGCCCGGCAGGGTGGCGGAACTCGTGAAACTCATGAGAATCGTGCCATCCGCGAGGAGGACCAGGCCGTCCAGGCTCTCCACGCCTATGGACACGTCGGATCCATCGAAGTACATGGACCAGGTGTCCGTCGAGGGGTCGTAGATGATGATGTCCTCGTTCTTGACGGTTCCGATGTCCGGGAAGGTGTTCGTGCCCTTGCTGGACATGTAGTACAGGGCACCGCCCGGCGGCGGCGGCGGCGGATCGTTCACCGTCACGATGGCAATGTCGGTGTCCACGGCGGCGCCGTCGTCCACGGTAAGCGTCACCGTGTAGGTGTTGGCCTGCACGTAGGTGTGGGTCACGACCACGCCGGAGGCGGTATTGCCATCCCCGAAGTCCCAGGTGTAGGTCAGGGGATCGCCGTCGGGGTCGAAGGAACCGGAACCGTCGAAGGTGACGGACTGGTTGGCGTCCACGGTCTGGTCCGGGCCGGCGTCGGCCACCGGCGGGTTGTTGCCGCCGCCGCCGCTCACCGCGTTCACAGCCGCCAGGAAGTCCACGCGCCCGTAGTTGTCCCAGTTCGATCCTCCATTGGGGAAGTCGTTGGGGTCGTCGGGCATGTCCAGAGCGGTGTCCTGGAGGATGTTCTCGACGTCGTCGTTGGTCAGGGTGACGCCCAGGTCGCGGGCTCGGGAGAGCACGAGGGCGGCGAGACCGGCGACCGTCGGGCCCGAGAAGGAGGTTCCCGAGGCGATGAAGTAGGTGGGGGCGCCGGGGTTGCCGTCGGCGACGGAGAGCACGGCCGCCCCCACCAGGTCGGCACCGGGGGCGACGACATCCACGGCGCTGGTGCCGTACTGGCTGAAGGAGGCGCGCCCGTCGATGTCGCCCGAGCCGCCGGCCCAGACCGAACCCGAATCGCTGGCGCCGACCGAGATCACGCCCGCAAAGGAGGCCGGGTACTGGGCCGAACTGCTGTTGCTGTTCCCGGCCGAGGCGACCTGGACCACCCCCTGGCTCCAGGCGTAGTTGACGGCGTTCTGCATGGTCGAGCTGAAGCCGCCGCCGAAGGACATGTTGATCACGTCGGCGCCGTTGTTGGCGGCGTAGGTGATGCCGTCGGCGATGTCGGAGAGGAAGGCTCCACCATCGTCGGTGAAGATCTTGACCGCCATGATTTTGCAGTTCCAGGCGGCGCCGGCGATGCCTTCGCTGTTGTTGCCGCGGGCGGCGGCGCAGGAGGCCGAGAAGGTGCCGTGGAAGACTCCGTCGTCAGCGGCACCGTTGCCGTCGTTGTCCACGCCGTCGCCCAGATCCGGGTTGGGGTCGTTGTCGTTGCTGTAGAAGTCCCAGCCGTTCAGGTCGTCTACGAAACCGTTACCGTCGTCGTCCACGCCATTCAGGACCTCGCCGGGGTTGGTCCAGATATTGGCCGCAAGGTCGGGGTGGTCCAGGTCCACCCCGGTGTCGATGACAGCGATGACGACGTCGCTGCGCCCGGTAGTGATGTCCCAGGCGGCCTCGGCGTTCAGGTTCTTGTCGGCGCCGATGCCGGCCATGGCCCACTTCTGTAGGTCCGTGGCGACGCCGTTGTAGTTGTCGTAGAAGCCGTCGTTGGGGACGACATCGAGGAAGTACACCCAGTTGGGCTCGGCGAAGTCCACCGCCGGATCGTTGTTCAGGGCGCGCATGGCCTGGCCGACGTCCATGCCCTCGGGCAGCCGATAGCGGTGGACCTGGATCCAGGGGTTCCAGGACAGGCTCTCCAAGCCAAGGGAGGCGGCCACCGCCAGCGGGGTCGCATCCTGGGGACCGAGGCCGTCGCGGTAGCGCACGAGGATTTCGTCCGGCGCGAAGGTCTCGTGCCAGGGAGCGTGGACCGAGGGCCCGCGCACGCCGTCGAGGCCGGGGGAGTCGGAACGCTCGCCGGCCGGCGCCGCCTGCTGGGCCGGGGCGGCCGCGGCAAGGGCCAGAAGGGGGAGGAGCAGAGCGAGGCGCCGGAGCAAGGGGCGCCCGTGGGGCTGGACGATCATGAGCACATCTCCTGCTGAAGGAACCGCGCCGCGGAGGTCCGGGGGGGGAGTTCCGGCGGCGCCGGGGGGTTCCGCTTCTAGCACTGAGGCCCCGTTCAGTCCAACCCGGCCGGGGGAAGTCCCCCGCCAGCCATGGGATACAGAGGAAAAGGGGCGGCCGCGCCTCCCGGCCCGGCCGCCCCAGGCTCCTTGAGTCTCCGGCTTCCTGTCCTCCGAAGAGAGGCCGGGGCCGGGAACCCGGAAACCGCCTCCTCAGAAGGTGGTTCCGATGGAGACCACGAAGCGCCAGTCGGTCTTCTTCAGGCCGGGACCCGGGGTGTTGTCCCAGGCGTTGGCCGCAGTGGCCTGGGCGAACCAGGATTCCTCGAAGTTCCAGCGCAGGCTGAGCTCGCCGGTGAAGGACCGGTCCTCGGTGTTGTCCAGGGAGTTGAAGTACTCGGCACGGCCCAGAAGCTTCCAGTCCTCGGCCAGTTGGCTGTCGAGGCGGGCACCCGCGCGCGCAGCGAGGAAGTCCTGCTTCAAGGCGCCCACGTTGTTCTCGATCAGATAGGACGGGCCGCCTTCCACCGAGACCTGAGACTTGTCCTCGTCCCAGCGCCAGGTGTAGCCGAGTCCGACGCCGGCGTCCTCCCGGATGTCCAGACCGATGGGCTTGTCGGAACGAGCGGACCCCTTGCCGTACATGTAGAGGTTCTCCTCGCTGTCGAGGAAGCGGTGGTGCTCCGCCGCAAGCCGGTACAGACGGCTCGAGGTGGAGGCGTCACCGGTCGTCTGGTCCGTGTTCCGGACGCCGGAGTAGTTGCCTTCGAAGATCCAGCGGTATCCGCCGTTCTCGTACTTCGTGGTCACATCCACGGTGGAGGTGACCGCCTCGCTGTTGCCGGTGATCCAGGTCACGCCCGCATTGGCGGCGCCGGACCAGCCGTTGTTCTCGTCATCGCCGCCCTGCGGCGCGGCCAGCAGGAGAGCAGCCGTGGTGATGGTGGTGAGAATCATCTGTGGGGAATCCTTTCGGGTTCTCTAGGGATTCCGGCCCGCAGGCCGGATGGAAAGCGGGGGACGCCGCCGTTCGACGGCGTCCCCCGAGTCCCTCGTCGCCTTACTGGTAGAGGAAGGTCGATTCGGTCTCTTCCACCGGCACGGTGGACTGGGCGCTGACCATGCTCACCTGCATCCGGACGTCGCCGGCCGCATTGGCGCGGACCGTGATCCGGTAGCTGGCACGGGCACCTGGAGCCAGACGCGGCAGGGACGCGAAGGTCACGTTCTTGCCGGTCACCGTCTCGGCGGTCGGGCCGTCGGCGCTCACGAAGCTCATCTGGGCCGGGATGGTGGCCTTGATGACGATGTCGCGGGCATCGGCGGAACCCTGGTTGGTGACGGTGATGGCGTAGACCGTGGTGGATCCCACCTCGACCGGGTCATCCTCGTCCACCACCTCGAGAAGGATGGCCGGGATGCCTTCCACCCGGACCTGGTGGCTGTCGGTCACCGGCTCGGCGCACTCGGCGGAGGCCTGGACGGTGTTCACGATGACACCGTCCTCTTCGGGGGTCACGGTCATGCTCACCTTGCGGCTGGCGCCCGGAGCAAGGGTTCCGAGACTCCAGCGAACGGTACCGTCCGTCTCCGTACC
>JALUUN010000580.1 GCA_027021325.1 Planctomycetota bacterium | reverse complement strand
CCACGCCCCGCGCGCCGCGCGCCACGCCCGCGTTCGCCACCCGCGCACGACGCCCGCCCTTCCCGGGCCTGCCGCTGGCACCCCCCGCCGGCGGCGCCGAGAATGGGGGAATGCGCCCGGAGGCCGTCATCTTCGATCTGGATGGGACCCTGACCGACAACATGCCCCTCCACCGGAAGTCCTTCGACCGCTTCCTGGCCGCACGGGGGCTGCCCCCCCTGAGCGAGCAACTCCGCCACCGCCTCGACGGCAAGCGCAACCGGGACATCTTCCCGGTCCTCCTCGGTCGCGAGCTCGGCGAGGAAGAACTGAGAGCCTTCGGCGAGGAGAAGGAGAGCCTCTACCGCGAACTCAGCCGCGGCCACCTGCGGCCCCTGGACGGCCTCCTGGGCCTTCTGGACTTCCTCCAGGCCGAGGGCCTGCCCGTGGCGCTGGCAACCTCGGCGCCGGCACCCAACATCCCCCACACCCTCGGCGAGCTCGGCCTCGCGGCCCGCTTCCCGGTGGTCGTCCGCTCCGACGAGGTGCCCCGGGGCAAGCCCTGGCCGGATGTCTTCCTGGAGGCAGCCCGGCGTCTCGGTCGCGCCACGCGGCGCTGTCTCGCCTTCGAGGACAGCCCGGCCGGTGTGGAGGCCGCCGCGGCCGCAGGGATGAACGTGGTCGCGATCACCACCACCTTCCCGCCCAGGGTCTTCGAGAAACAGGGCAGGGCCTCTGGAGCCTTCCCGGAGTTCCGAAGCTGGTGGCGGGCCCAGGGCCGCAGGCTCTTCCAGAGCGGGGCACCCGAGCCGACCGGGAAGCCGGACCGCGGTCCCGATCCGGAAGGTCCCCACCCCAGGGGCGCCACCACGAGCGAGGGCTGACCCCCCTGGAGCACGATCCGGAGCCAGAGGCCCTCCCTCCAGGATCTCGACCCAGGGCGATGGCTGTCCGCGGGCAGCGCTCCGGAGCCGGGAGATCCCCACCCGGCCCTTGCCCGTCCTCGGATCGGGACCGGCCAGGCCGGCGCGCGGGCCGCCTGCTCTCACCGGGGTGCCCTGCCCGCCGCCGGAATGCTAGGCTTCAGGAGCCCCCTGGTCAGGCAATCCACCCCCCCACCCTGGCCTTGGATCTCCCTCTGCAGCCTCTCTCCTTCCCCGCTCGCACCGCCTTCCTCTTTCTCCTCCTGGCTCCAGCAGCTGCCCGCGGCGCAGGAGCGCAGGTCGCCCTCAACGAGGTCGTGGCCTCGAACGTGGCCGGCCTGGAGTCGGAGGACGGCGAACGCCCCGATTGGGTCGAGATCGCCAACGACGGTCCCACAGCGGTCTCCCTGGCGGGCTTCGGACTGAGCGACGACCCCCAGGATCCTTTCCGCTGGATCCTGCCGGACCTGACCCTGCCGCCCGACGGAACCCTGCTGGTCTTCCTCTCCGGCGAGGACCGCCGCGAGCCTGGCGGGGAACTCCATGCACCCTTCAAGATCCCGGCAACGGACGGTCACCTGCAGATCGTGGACGCTCTGGGTGCGCCCGTGGACCAGGTGGACTGGGAGTTCCTGCCGGCGGACTGGTCGCTGGCGCGGACCAAGGCCCCGGGAAACCCCTGGGAGTACTTCGCGACGCCGACCCCGGGATCGGCGAACACCGGCGAGCACCGTCCGGGCTTCGCCCAGGCGCCGGAGATCCTGCCCTCGGGCGGTCCCACGGATCTCCTCGACCTGACGGTTCAGGTCCTCTCCAACGAACCCGGCGCCATTCTCCGCTACAGCCTGGACGCCTCCGTTCCGGACGAGACCGACCCCGAGGTCACCGGCCCCCTCCTGCTGCCGGGTCCGGAGGGCCTGCCGGCTCCGCGGGCCACGGTCCTCCGCGCCCGTGCCTTCGTGTCGGGGCTCTGGCCCTCGCCGGTCGCCACCGCCACCTGGTACCGGCCCTTCCCGGGAAGCGACCTCCAGGTCTGGTCGCTGGTCGCCGAGCCCGAAGACCTCTTCGGCCCGGAAGGTCTCTACGACAATCCGACCCTCGACGAGGAACGTCCCATCCACGCCGAGGCCTGGGATGCCGCGGGAAACCCTCTCCTCGCTCTCGACAGCGGCCTGCAGATCCACGGCGGCGGCTCTGTCCAGTTTCCGCAGAAGTCTCTCCGTCTCCACTTCCGCGGAGGTTACGGCGCCTCCAGCGTTGCGGTCCCCCTGTTCGGGCCGGAGGAGCTCACCGAGTTCCACCGGCTCCTCCTGCGCAATGCCGGCCAGGACTTCGGCAAGGCGCACCTGCGCGACGCCGTCGGCCAGCGTCTGTTCCTGGGCGTGGACCTGGATGACCAGGCCTGGGAACCGGTCCTGGCCTTCCTGAACGGCGAGTTCTGGGGGATCTACAACCTCCGGGAGCGGCAGGATCGCTTCTACGCCGCCACCCATCACGGCGTGGATCCGGACAACCTGGATCTCCTGGGCGACCGCCAGCAGGGCGCCCAGGAAGGGGACACCGAAGCCTGGAGCGAGTTGCAGCTCTTCATGGAACAGAACGACCTGGCCGACCCCAGCGCCTTCGCCTGGGTCGAGAGCCAGATCGATCTGGATGCCTTCGCCGACTACCAGATCCTCGAGATCTTCCTGGCAAACACCGACTGGCCGACGAACAACCTCAAGTGGTGGCGCGAACGAAGCGAAGGAAGCCGCTGGCGCTGGTTTCTCTTCGACCTGGACCTCGGCATGGGCAACGGCGGTCCTTTCTACCACGACACCCTGGCGGCCGCCCTGGATCCTTCCCTGGACTTCCAGACCGTCACCCTGCGCAACCTCCTGGAGAATCCCGACTGGAGGCGGCGCTTCGTGAACCGCTTCGCCGACCGCCTGAACGGGCGCCTGCATCCGGAGCAGAGCCGGCCGGTCCTGGACGCCATGCGCAGCCGGATCGAGCACGAGATCCGCTGGCACAACAGCCTGTGGGGTGTGTCCATGCAGGTCTGGGAAGATCACATCGAGGAGGTGGATCGGTTCCTGCAGCGACGTCCGGAGATCGTGCGCCGGGACCTGGAAGAGGAGTTCGGCCTCTCCGGCCGCTACACGCTGACCCTGGCGGTGGAGCCCGCAGGGGGCGGGACGATCCGCCTCGAGGCCCTGGAGGTGGAGGACGCCTTCCAGGGGGTCTACTTCCTGGGCAACCCGGTGGATCTGACGGCGCAGCCGGCTCCCGGCTTCGCCTTCGCCGGCTGGTCCGACACCGGCCTCGGGTCGGAGCCCTCGGTGCGCCTCGACCCCGCCACCGACACGACGCTGACGGCCTTCTTCGCGCCCTCGCCGGAGCCACCCCAGGCCGTGGTCAACGAGATCAACTACAACAGCGACAGCGCCTTCAACCCCGGCGACTGGATCGAGCTCCACAACCCCGGAGGCGGGGAGCTCGACCTCTCCGGATGGAGCGTCCGCGACGAGGAGGACAGCCATCTCTTCGTGATCCCCGACGGCGTCCGGATCCCCGCCGGCGGATTCCTGGTCCTGGCCGAGGATCCGTCGGCCTTCAGCGCCTTGTTCCCCGCAGTCCAGCCGGTCCTCGGCCCCCTCGGCTTCGGCCTCGGCAACAGCGGCGATTCGGTGCGGGTCTTCGACTCCGGCGGCGCTCTCCAGGATCTGGTGGCCTACAGCGACGATCCTCCCTGGCCGCCGGCAGCCGACGGCCAGGGACCGACCCTGGAGCTCGTGGATCCCTTCCTGGACAACGCCCTGCCCGCGAGCTGGGCAGCGGGTCTCCCGGGCGGAACGCCAGGGCAGGCCAACAGCACGCTTCCCTAGATCGGCCCGGCGCCCGGATCCCCGTGGATCCGGGCACCGGGAAGATGCGCAGCCGGCTCCCTACTGGACCTGGACCTGGAGCACGCGGCTGGTCCAGCCCGAGGTCGAGATGGCCTGGAACCAGACGGTCATGCCGCTGACGTTGCCGGGGAAGAAGACATCCCAGGTGGCCTTGCCGCCCTGGTTGGCAACGGCGATGTTGCCGACCTGCATGGGCTGGTCGAGATCGAGAGCCGCGCCCAGGGGCGGCACCATGGTCGAACCCAGGCCGGCGATGCTGCCGGCAAGATAGACGCCCTCGAAGGGATCGGCACCGACCGAGGTGATGGTGCTCGTCGCACCGGTCGGCACCGGATGCTGATCGATGGTGAGTTCGTCCACCTTGAACAGATAGACCGCTCCGGAGTTCGTCAGGCCGTTGGCGTCGTTGTTGTAGGATCCGACACCGATCCAGCCGTTGTTGATGCTGACGCACCATCCCAAGGTGTCGAAGGCGGCGTTGTCGCTGGCCGCGAGCTTCACCTTCTCCTGCCAGGTGTTCGTCGCCGGGTCGCGCTCGAAAAGGTAGGCGGCGCCACTGAAAGGACCGTTCTGGCTGGCCAGCCAGGAGCCGACGACGGCGAGGTCGCCGTCCATGGCCACCCAGGCGCCGAAGTCATCGGACGGGCCGAGATCGGACGGCTGGAACTCGTCGGTCAGGTTCCAGACCCCGGCCTGGGCATCGTACTCGTAGACGACCACGGAACCGCCATGTTCCTGGCCGTTCATGCCGCAACGAGGCATGCCCACCATGATGCGGTTGCCATCCCGGCTGATGTCCACCGGCATCGCGAACTGGGTGACCTCGTTGGCACCATGGGTCGGGAGTTTCTGCTCCTCGTTCCAGACGCCGGTCACCGGGTCGTAGCGATAGACATAGGCGGAACCGTCGCAGGCGTTGGACGGCGGCCCCTGGTCTCCCTGGGCACCGATCACCGCCACGTCGTTCTCCACGGCCACGTGGTAGCCGAAACGGTCGTCCGACTGGATGTCGCTGGAGATGAGTTCCTGCTCGAAGTTCCACTGGGATCCATCCCAGCGCAGAACCTGGACCCGGCCGGCTTCCGTGAAGGTGTTGTAGACCGTGGAACGCTCGCCTCCGAAGAGAACGACATCCCCGCCCACATCCACGCCGTGACCGATGTGGTCGATGACCCCGCCGTAGGGAGCGACGAAGTACTCCTCCTCGTTCCAGACCCCGCTCACGGGATCGTAGCGGAAGACGTACCCGGCACCGGACATGAAGCCCCAGGGCTCGTCATGGGGAACCCCGACGGCGATCACATCGCCCTGGACTGCCGCGGTGTGGCCGAAGTGGCAGGTGCCGCCGCAGACCTGGCCGTTGTGCGGGGTGGCCTCGAGGCGCTGCTCGTCCACCCACTGCTTGAGGGCCGGATCCCAGCGGAAGACCCAGACCTCGCCGAACTCCGTCGGAAGGTCGTCCTCGTCGGCGGAGGCGATCATCACCTCGCCGTTGATCATGAAGTTCTCCCCGAACTCTCCGAAGAGCTGGGCGTCCGGGGAGACCAGCTTCTGGGACTCGTACCAGACCGGTACCTGGGCCCGCGCCGCGGCCGGGGCGGCCACGAGCAAGGCGGGGACGGACAGGAGGCGCAGGAGGCGGCAGTGGGGCATGGCGCAGGGAGGGCAGAGCGGGAAAGGGAGGGGATGCCCGGCGGAGGAGGCTGATCCTCCATCGGATTCCCAAGAATACCACCGGAGAAAGCGTCCCGGGGAAGGCAGACGGGGCGCCCCGGGGTCCTGAGGGCGGGCTTTGAGGGAACCCGGACGGCGTCCGCGCCTGGAAGGAAGAGGCCCCGGCAGCGGGCTCTCTCCGCATCGCCCGGCGACACTCCCGTCTCCGGGCTCGGGGGGCGGAAGGGCCCGCTGCCACTTGCCTTGCGTCCGGAGCCCGGCCCCTCGCCGGCACCCGGGAGAGTCCACGCCCGTTAGACTCCGGTCCGTGGGATCCAGAACGAAGGGGGCAGCTCTCCGGGCCGGGCCGAGCCGGCGGGGCCTGCTCGCCGCCCTGCCCGTGGCCTTCCTCCTGGCACGGCCGCTGCTCCCCCGCCGCCCGGGCCGCGGTCCCGGTGACCCCCTCGAAGCCCTGCTCCAGCGGCTGCGGGGACAGCCGCCTCGCGAGGCCCCGGCGTCCCGGCTCCGGCGCGAGCTGGAGGATCTCGAGCGCCGCGCCGTCCGCCTCGTCCCGCGCATCCTGGAAGAGCACGGGGAGGCCGGGGCGCTGCGCCTCGCCTTCGTCCTCGACGAGGTCGAGAATCCCTTCCTCGGTGCCCTGGAGGAGGGCTGGGCCGCGGCAGCCCGCTCCGCGGGCCCGAAGCCGGCCACCAGCGAGATCCTCACGGAGCGCCGGGCCCTGGACGCCTTCCTGGAGCGGCCCGACCGGGAGATCGAGAGTCGCATGGAGTGGGAGTTCCTGCCCCGGCTGCGGCGTCTGGAGAGGAGCCTCCTGGCACCGCCGGCAGGAGACGGCGAGGACCTGCAGGAGCTCGAGGAAGGCCTGCGCCGCCTGGCCGTGCACCGCCAGGCGGTGACCACGGCTCTCCGCTCCTGGTGGCCGCGAGCGCGGCGGATCCACCTCGAGGCCGCCCTGGCAGAGATGCCCGGAGGCCCTTCCCTCACCGGGCCGGCCCGCGAGCAGGACCGCCGCTGGCTCCAGGGCCTGCCCGAGCAACGCCGCCAGCGCGAGGAGGAAGTTCGTGCGCAGGAGGAGGCCGAGCGGCGCCGGCTCGCCGCACTGCCGGAGGCCGAGCGGAAACTCCGCCTCCGCGTCCTCCGAGGCGAGCTTCCCTCCTTCCCCTGCCCCGGCGAATCCCGCCTGGAACGCGCCCGGCTCCGGGCCGCCCTGGCGCCCCTCCTCGCCCCCGGCGCCGCCGAGGGGCTCCGCGCCCTCGAAGACC
>JALUUN010000579.1 GCA_027021325.1 Planctomycetota bacterium | reverse complement strand
CGCGTCCCGGTACTCGGCCAGCCCGCGCGGAGCCAGCCGTGCGGCCTGCTCCAGCCAGGTGGCGGCGTCCCGGGTCTTGCGGGCGCCGCAGGCGGCGCGGGCGGCGTCCACCCAGTCCTCCAGGTCGAGACCGCCGAAGCGGCTGGAGGAAGCGCGCACCAGACCTTCCACGGTCTTCCAGGAGCGCCAGGAGTCGTTGTAGTCGCCGAGACCGAGCTGCACCCGGGCGAGACGCCGCCAGGCCCGCCAGTCCCGGGGGCTGGCCTCGACTTCGGCCTTCGGGCCGGCCAGCAGCCAGCGGGCGCCCTTCTTGTCGCCGAGGTCGTGGAGGGTCCAGGCGATGGAGGGGTTCAGGCGGTCCGTGGGGTGCTCCTCGAGGTGCTCGGCGAGGCGGCGCAAGGACTCGCGGGCGCGGAAGCGGCGGGCATGTTCCTCGAGGATGGCGAGGGTCCGGCCGCGGGCCTCGAGCTCCGCCTCCCGGTCCAGGGCGAGATCCGTCAGAAGCGGCAGGGCGGCTTCCTCGGGGCGGACCTCGAGGAGAGCGAGGATCCCCGGCAGGAGCGCGGCGGGGGGAGTCTCCAGCCAGGCCGGCGGCAGGCGGAAATCCTCGGGCAGGCCGCGTGCGGCGAGGGTCGCGAGACCGGCGGAGAGCTCGCCGGCATCGAGGCCGGCGGGATCCAGGCGGGCGAGCCAGAAGGCGGCTCGCTCGGGCGGGCCGTGGGCCAGAAGCGCCCGCACCGCCGCCAGGCGCTCGAGGGGATCGGGGGCGGTCAGGAGCTCCTCCAGGCGCGCCCGCGTACGCGGCCCACCGCGGGCGGCGGCGGCCTCCAGGGCCGGGGGCCGCAGGGGCAGGGGCAGGCGCGGAGCCAGGGCCGCCAGGCGGTCGGCGCCGGCGGCGTTGCAGACCTCGGCGGCGAGCTCCAGGAGCGGCAGGAGGCGGCCGCCGGAGTCGGGATCCTCCGCGGCCCGGGCGAGTTCCTCGAGGACCGGCTCCTGGATTTCCGGTGCCAGCGCCAGGAGAGTGCGCCGCGGCTCCTCGTCCTCGGGGGCGGCGCGGAAGGCGGGGCCGAATTCGCGCCAGGCGGTGCGCGCCGCCTCTCTCCGTGCCCGGGTCGCGGCCTCCAGGCGCTCGAGAAGGCTCTCGATCCCGCCCGCCCGCGCTCCGGCCGCCGGCTCCTGGGCGGCGGCCGCTCCGGGAAGGAGGGCAAGGCCCAGGAGCAGGGCTGCGGCGGGCGTTCGGAGGGCCGGTTCGGGCATGGAAGAGGACTAGAATACCGGGCTCCCCGGGATTCCCGGGGTGCCGCAGACACGGGGAGACCGCCATGTCCGAGCGCTTCGAGGTCGTCGTCGTCGGGGGAGGCCACGCCGGCCTGGAGGCGGCGGCCGCCGCCGCCCGCCTGGGGGTGCCCACCGCGCTGGTCAGTCTGGATCCCGGCGCCCTGGGGCGCATGTCCTGCAACCCGGCCATCGGCGGCATCGGCAAGGGCCAGCTGGCCCGGGAGGTGGACGCCCTCGGCGGCTGGATGGGCCTCCTGGCGGACGAGGCCGGGATCCAGTTCCGGATGCTGAACACCCGCAAGGGCCGGGCGGTGCGCTCGCCGCGGGCGCAGTGCCACCGCCTGCGCTACGAACGGGCGGCGCAGCGCCGGGCCGCGGATCAGGCGAGGCTGACAGTGATCGGCGGCGAGGCGGTGGACCTCCTGTGGCGGGCGCCGCGGCCCGGGGATCCCGAAGCGGTTCGGCGGGCCGGCCGCGCCGTGGACGGGGTGCTCCTCGCCGGCGGCCGGGAACTGCGCGCCGGACAGGTCGTCCTGACCACCGGCACCTTTCTGGAGGGTGTGCTCCATACCGGCGAGGAGCAGCAGCCCGGCGGCCGCATCGGCGAGGCCGGCGCGCGGCGCCTCGGCGACGCCCTGCGGGCCCTGGGCCTTCCGACCGGACGCCTGAAGACCGGCACGCCCCCGCGCCTCGCCACCGCGAGCGTGGACCTGGCCTCGCTGGAGGAGCAGCCGGGCGATCCCGAGCCCCAGCCCTTCAGTTTCCTCACGGATCGCCTGCACGGGCCCTGGATCTCCTGCTGGCAGACCTGGACCACCGAGGAGACCCACGCCCTGGTCCGCGCCAACCTGCACCGCGCGCCCATGTACGCCGGCCGCATCCAGGGGCGCGGGCCCCGCTACTGCCCTTCCCTCGAGGACAAGGTGGTGCGTTTCGCCGACCGGCCGCGGCACCTCGTCTTCCTCGAGCCCGAGGGCCACGATTCCGGTCTCCTGTACGCCAACGGCATCTCCACGAGCCTGCCCGCCGACATCCAGGAGCGTCTGGTGCGCACCCTCCCCGGCTGCGAGCGGGCGGAGATCGTGCAGCCGGGCTACGCCGTGGAGTACACCTTCGTCCGGCCGCGGGTCCTGCGCCGTTCCCTGGAGCTGCGCGACTGGCCCGGCCTGTTCCTGGCCGGCCAGATCTGCGGGACCAGCGGCTACGAGGAGGCCGCCGCCCAGGGCCTGATCGCGGGCGCCAACGCCGCTCTGCGTGCCCTGGAGGGCGCGGACTGGGAGCCCTTCGTACCGGGCCGGGAGGAGGCCTACATCGGCGTCCTCGTGGACGATCTCGTGGTCAGCGATCCGGACGAGCCCTACCGGATGTTCACGAGCCGGGCCGAGCACCGCCTGCTCCTGCGCCACGACAACGCCGACCTGCGGCTGACCCCCCTGGCGGCGCAGCGCGGCCTCGTCGGAGGCGAGCGTGTGCGTCGCCTCGAGGCGCGGCGGCGGCGGCTCGGGGAGGCGCGCCGGCGTCTGCGGGAACAGCCCCTGCCCGGCGAAGCCGGGCGCCGCCTGGAGGATCTCCTGCGCCGGCCGGGCATGGACTGGGAGGCCTTCCTCGAACGGATCCCCGAGGCCCGGGGCTGGGGCCTGAGCCGCGCCGACGGGGAGGGGCTGGTGGCCGACGTCCAGTACGAGGGCTACGTCCGCCGCCAGGAGGCCTGGGTCGCCCGCAGCCGCGAGCGGGAGGCGCGCCGGATCCCCGACACCTTCGACTTCCGGGCGGTCCCCGGGCTGCGCCACGAGGCGCGCGAGGCCCTGGAGCGGCTCCGGCCCGAGACCCTCGGGGCGGCCGGGCGCCTGGCGGCCATCAGCCCCGCCGATCTCGGGCTCCTCGAGATCGCCTTGCGGCGCCACGAGGGCGCCTCAAGAGAGGAGCCAGAGGAGCAGGGCCGCGGTGAGGAGGTCGGCGAAGACGACCTCCAGGCCCCGTGCCAGCCAGCGGCGGCGGCGGCGCCCGCCGAGGAGCGGGCGCAGAACGGAGGTGGGGACTCGCACCTCCGAGGCTAGACACCGGGGCCGGGCCGGTTACCGGCGGCTCTCGTCCGGGAGGAGGCCGATGAGGAGCAGGGGCCCGCCCGGAGGATTCCAGGCGATCCGGACTCCGGCCTGGAGACCGCAGACCGCCGCCGAGCCCGGCCGCCGCGGGTCCAGGAGGAGGGCCCCGGCCGGCGGCCAGGTGGCGCCGAGGTCCGGGGAGCGGAAGAGCCGCAGGCCGGCACCCCGGACCGGGCTCGCGAGGAGGAGGAGCTCGTCGGCGACCGGGCCGCCGCCTTCGTCGGCCCGGGCGAGGAGGCCCGGGGAACCGGTCCAGGGGCCGCCCGCAGGGCCCGGCGCCTCTTCCCAGGGGCCGGCGGGGGCGGCGCCCCGGAGGAAGCGCAGTCCGCCGGCCCCCTCCAGTGCGAGGAGAAGGTCGCCCGGCTGGAGTTCCGCGAGCCCGCGCAGACGGAGGCCTGCGGAGTCCCGGTTCCATTCCTGGCGGATCCAGGAGAGGCCGCCGTCCTCGGAGAGCAGCAGGGCCTCGCCGCCGGCGGCCGGCGCCACGAGGCGACCGTCCTGGAGGACGAGGCCCCGGCCGGGAGCCGGGAGGAGGCCCGGAGGCGCGGAGGTCGGTGCCGGCTGGAAGCCGCCGTCCTCGTCCTGGATCCAGCGCCGGAGACCGCCGTCGGGGCCGGGGGCCAGCATCTGCAGCCCGAGAAGCGGGTGCGCCGGGAAGAGGAGGGGTGCTTCCCCGCCGGAGGGCGGCGGCCGGTCCGGACCGAGGGCCCGGCCCTGGGCGTCCAGGGACTGGAGGCGGGGGCTTCCGTCGGCGGCGCGGCGGAGCAGGATCAATCCGCCCCGGGCGTCGGGCAGGAGCGCCAGGACCCGGCCGCCGCCGAGGACGCGGGCCGGGCGGCCGGCGACCGCCTCCGGGCGGGCCAGGGGCCGGGCGCCGTCGGCGAAGCGGAGGCTGCGCAGGATCAGGGCCGGGCGGTCCTCCAGGAGGGCGCCGGGCCGCAGGCGGACCTCGAGAAGCAGGCGGTTGCGACCGGGATGCAGGGGCTGGTCGAGGCGCAGGCGGCGCGCCCCCGGGGCCGGGGCCGGCGGACCCGCCGCCGGGCCGAGGCGCAGCCGCAGGGCCTCCAGGGAGGCCGCCGGCCGGCCGGGCACGAGGTCCAGGTCCACCCCTTCGAGGACCGGCGGATCCCGGTCCCCGGCGATCCGGATGTCGAGGAGCGCGAGGGCGTGGAAGCCGCCGTCGAGAAGGAGGGGCCGGCCGGCGGGGCGGACCGTGGCTCCGAGGTAGCGTCCCGGCCCGGCCGCCACGAGCTCCAGGCCGTCCAGGAGGAGGACGCTGCCGGCCGGGGCACGCGCCTGGAAGCGCAGCGGGCCCGGGGCCGGCGGCAGGGGGATCTCGATCTTCGTCCAGGCCGTCCCCGGGGCCGGGAGGGTTTCGCCTCCTTCACCAAGGCTCCACGCCAGAGGGCCCGGGCCGGAGCGCCGGGCCCGGAGGCGCAGGAGCGCCCAGGGGCCGCCGGCGGGGAGGTGGAGGGTCCAGGCGGCCGCTTCGCCTTCGACCACGAGAGCGCGTGTGCCGTCAAGGCCGGCACCCTCCAGGACACGCAGGCGGCCGGCGTCGCTTTCGAACTGCAGCAGGCCGCTCCGGTGCGGGCGAAGCCTTCCGGGCGGCAGGGTGTCGAAGTCCTCGAGGATCAGGCCGGCTTGCTGGGGGAGGAGGGCGGCGAGGAGGAGGAGAGCCGCCTCCAAGGCCTGCCCCCGGCCCTCAGGCCTCCACGCCCTCGGGCAGGCCGCCGGTCAGGATCCGGCAGATCTCCAGGTAGCGCTCGCGGGTCCGCTCCTGGATCTCCGGCGGCAGGGCCGGGGCCGGCGCCTCGCGGTTCCAGTCGGTCTGCGAGCGCAACCAGGCGCGGACGATCTCCTTGTCGTAGCTGGGCGGCTCCTCGCCCTCGCGGATGGCGTCGGCGGGCCAGTAGCGGCTGCTGTCCGGGGTGAGGACCTCGTCGATGAGGACCAGGCGGCCGTCCAGGCGTCCGAACTCGAACTTCGTGTCGGCCAGGACCACGCCCTCCTCGGCCGCCCGGCCGGCCGCCTGGTCGAAGAGGCGCCGGGAGAGGGTGGCGATGCGCTCGGCCTCCTCGTCGGAGCCGATGATCTCCCGGGCCTGCTCCCAGGAGATGGGTTCGTCCTTCTCGGCCTTGGTGGTGGGGGTCAGGAGGACTTCGGGAAGGGGCGAGGAGTTCTGGAGCCCCTCCGGCAGCGGGATCCCCCAGAGGCTTCCGCTCCGCTGGTACTCGCGGAAGGCGGAGCCGGCGAGGCGCGCGCGCAGGACCACCTCGACGTGGATGCGGTCGGCGACGCGGGTCCAGGTGAGACGGCCGCGCAGGCGGTCGTGGAACTCCCCGGGGAGGTCCGGGACCGCGGCGGGATCCGTGGTGATCCGCGCCGCCGGCATCCAGTCTTCGACCTGGCGCAGCCAGTACTCGGTGATGTGGGTGAGGACCCGTCCGCGGTCCGGGATGGTCTCGCCCAGGACCACGTCGAAGGCGCTCAGACGGTCGGTCGCGACCATGAGCATGTGCTCTTCGTCACCGGGCCGGCGGTAGAGGTCGCGCACCTTGCCGCGGTAGAAGAGTTCCCAGCCGGGGATCTCGAAGCCGCCGGCGTAGCCGGAGGCGGCGGAGGTTCGGGGGGTCGGAGAGGAGGCCATGCCTGCGCACTATAATTGCGTCATGGAAGCGGAGGCGGATGTCCGCCGGGAGGTCCGGCTCCCGGGCTGCAAGTCCCTCTCCGCCCGTGCCCTGATCCTGGCCGCCTCGGCCTCCGGGGAGAGCCGCCTTCTCGGCCTCAGCGACTCCGAGGACACGACCCTCCTGCGCCGCGCCCTCGAGACTCTCGGCGTCCGCATGGAAGAGGAGGCCGCGGCTGCGCTCCGGGTGCACGGCTTCGACGGGCCGCCGCGCGCCGAGCGCGTCGAGGTGGACGTGGGCGCGGCCGGGGCCTCCTTCCGCTTTCTCCTGCCCTGGCTGGCCGCCGGGCACACCGATGTCGTCGTGCGCGGCCGCCCGCGTCTCTTCGAACGCCCCCAGGAGCCCTTGTACGCGTTCCTGCGCGGCCTCGGCGCCCGGGTCACGCTCTTCGAGGACGCCCTGGGGCCGGGGGTCCGGGTCGTCGGCCGCGGGCTGCCTTCCGGCGACTGGCGGCCGCCGGTCGAGGGCACCAGCCAGTACCTCTCGGGCCTGCTGCTCGCGGCCGGCTTCGCCGGGGAGGTGCGCCTTCTCCTCGACCGGCCGGCCCCGAGCCGTGGCTACCTCGGCCTGACCCTGGAGGCCCTGGAGGCCTTCCGCGGGCCGGGCGCGGTCCTGCAGCTGCCCGGCTCCTTCTTCGTCCGTCCCGGCGTGCCGCGCGGCCGGGAGTACCGCGTGCCCGGAGATCCCTCGGGGGCGACCTTCTTCCTGACCGCCCTG
>JALUUN010000578.1 GCA_027021325.1 Planctomycetota bacterium | reverse complement strand
CGCCAGGCGGTTGTACAGCCAGGCGAAGAGGGCGCCGCAGACGAAGCCGTCCGGAAGCGCCCACAGCAGGCCGATCAGGCTCCCCTGCGGGCTGATGTTGAAGCCGCGGTAGATCTGTCCCAGCAGGGTGGGCTCTCCGGTTGCGCCGTCGAAGAGGATCACCCACCAGGTGAGGCAGAAGACGCCGAGGCCCCAGATCAGGGCCGCGGTCAGGGCAAAGGCGCGGACGTCGAGACGCATGACGGGCTCCGGGTAGAGGTCCGCTCTCCCTCTAGATTCCCGGGGCCGGCCGCGCCAGAGGATCCCCGCGGCGCCCGAGCGCCCTCAGGCCGCCGGCTGCAGCCAGCGCTGGAGTGTCTCGGCCAGCTTCGAACGGTCGATGGGCTTGGGCAGGAAGTCGTCCATGCCCGCCTCGGCCGCCAGCGTGCGGTTCGTGTCCTGGTCGTGGGCGGTGACGGCGATGATCGGCAGCCGCCGGCCCGCTTCCTCGCCGGCGCGGATCTCCGCCGTCGCCTGGTAGCCGTCCATCACCGGCATGTGGCAGTCCATGAGGACCGCCCCGTACTCCGCCCCCTGGACCGCCCGGACCGCCTCCAGCCCGTTCTCCACGGCGTCGGCCTCGAAGCCCAGCTTCTGCAGGGTCCGCACCAGGACCTTGCGATTGACCGGATTGTCGTCCACGACCAGGAGCCTCGGCCAGGACCGGGGGAGTTCAGGGGATGCGTTCATGTCGAGCCCGTGCCCGTCGTCGGTGGGGGAGACGCCCCGGGCACCCTCGTCCCCTTAGCGGACGGAGGGAAGGCGTCTTGGGGAGGGATTCGCTGGGAATCCATCGGCCGGAGGGCGCTCCACCCTCAAGCCCTTCCCCGGCCCGGCCCTCGGGGCCCAGGACCCACAGCCGAGGTCGCCGGGCCCCCTCAGGCTCTCCGTGCCGCCTCCGCCGCCGGCCCCTGGGCCGCCGCTTCCAGGGCCTGCGCCTCGGTGACCGCAAAGGCCGTCAGGTGCAGGAGATCGCTCGCGTCGCAGGAGTGGGGCTGGGCCATGTGCACGGGATGGGCCAGGCCCAGGTGCAGGGGGCCGATCACCGAGGTGTCGGCCAGGAGCCGCACCAGGTTGAAGCCGATGTTCGCCGACTCCAGGCTCGGGAAGATCAGGACATTGGCGCGCTTGCCGCCGAGGCGGCTCTTCGGGTAGCGCGCCTGGACTCGCGGGTCCAGAGCGGCGTCCACCCGCATCTCGCCGTCGATGAGGAGGTCCGGCGCCTCCTCGCGGGCGATCTCCACCGCCCGGCGCACCATGTCGCTCCGGGGATGAGGCGTCCCCCCGTAACTCGAGAAGCTGAGCATGGCCACCCGCGGCTCGATGTCCAGACGGCGCACGAAGTCCGCGGTCAGGATGGCGATGTCGGCGAGGTCCTCGGCGATGGGCTCGATGTTCAGGGCGGTGTCGGCCAGGAACAGGGCGCCTTGCTTGGTGATGAGGAGGCTCACCGCCGCCGCCCGCCGCACTCCGTCCTGCAGCGGAATGACCTTGAGGATCGGCTCCAGGGTCTTGCGCACCGCCCGCGTGGCACCGGCCACCATGCCGTCGGCGTCGCCCATGCGCACCATCATGGGCCCGAACCAGGTCGGATCGAGGAGCCGCTCGCGCACGAGTTCCATGGGCGGATTGCGGTGCTGGCGGATGCGGCTCAGCTCCCGGGCGTAGTCGTCGAAGCGCGGCCAGGCGGCCGGGTCCACGACCTCCATGCCGTTCAGGGAGACGCCGACGCTCTCCGCCATGCGCTGGACCTCCTCCGGCCGGCCGATCAGGAGCGGCCTGGCGATTCCCTCGCGCACCGCCGACTCGGCGGCCTGGAGCACGACCTCGTGCTCGCCCTCGGGGAAGACGATGCGCTTCGGATCGAGCCTCGCCTGGGCCACCACCCGGCGCATGAGGTCGCGCTCCGGTCCCATGCGCTCGGTCAGCTCCCGGGCGTAGGCGCCCAGGTCCACCTCGCGGCGGGCGACGCCGCTCTGGATGGCCGCGCGGGCCACCGCTGTCGCCACCCGGCTCAGGATGCGCGGGTCCAGGGGCTTGGGGATCAGATAGCCGCGGCCGAAGGCCAGCTCCTTGAGGCCGTAGGCGCGCAGGACCTCGCCCGGCACCGGCTCCCGCGCCAGTTCCGCCAGGGCGCGGGCGGCAGCGGTGGTCATGGCCTCGTTGATGCAGCAGGCGCGCACGTCCAGGGCGCCGCGGAACACGTAGGGGAAGCCCAGGACGTTGTTCACCTGGTTGGGATAGTCCGACCTCCCGGTGCCCATGATCACGTCGGGCCGCGCCTCGTGGGCCGCTTCCCAGGAGATCTCCGGGTCCGGGTTGGCCATGGCCAGGACGATGGGGTCGCGGGCCATGCTCCGGAGCATCTCCGGAGTGACGACGTTGCCGACGGAGACGCCGAAGAAGACGTCGGCGCCCGCCAGGGCTTCGGCCAGGCTGCGCCGGTCCGTCTCTCGGGCGAACTCCCGCTTGTAGGGGTTGAGGTCCTCCCGGCCCGGGGTCAGGACGCCCTTCGAGTCGAGGATCAGGATCTTCTCCGGATCCACCCCCAGGTGGATGGCGAAGCGGGCGCAGGCCAGCGCCGCCGCGCCCGCTCCGTTGACCACCATGCGCACCTCGCCGATGTCCTTGCCGGCGATCTCCAGGGCGTTCAGCAGCGCCGCACCGGCGATCAGGGCGGTGCCGTGCTGATCGTCGTGGAAGACCGGGATGCCCATCTCCTCGGTCAGGCGCCGCTCGATCTCGAAGCAGCGCGGCGCGGCGATGTCCTCGAGGTTGACGCCGCTGATCGTCGGCTCCAGGTTCTTGACCGTGGCGACGATCTCGTCCACTTCCTGGGTCCCGAGCTCGAGGTCGAAGACGTCAATGTCGGCGAAGCGCTTGAACAGGACCGCTTTGCCCTCCATGACCGGCTTGGCCGCCAGCGGGCCGATGCTGCCGAGGCCGAGGACCGCCGAGCCGTCGCTCACCACCGCCACGAGATTCCCGCGGGCGGTGTAGTCGAAGACCTTCTCCGGGTCCCGGGCGATCTCCCGGCAGGGCTCGGCGACCCCCGGGCTGTAGGCCAGGGACAGGTCGATCTGCGTCAGGCAGGGCTTGGTGGCGACGACCTCGATCTTTCCGGGCCGTCCCTGGGCGTGGTAGGCGAGCGCCTGTTTCCTCGTCGTCAGCGGCATGAGCGGGTCCCCCGTTCCCCTCCGGGCTCACGGATTTCGTTCATTATTCCCGGCGCCGGCCTCCGTTGGGCCTTTTCGTCCTCCGCCGGCCGGCTTTTCTTCTAGCCCGCGATGGCGCCGGCGCCAGAGGGGAAGGGCTCCCTGCGCAGGACCAGGACTACGTCCAGGTGGTCGTCCTCGAGCTCGCGGGGGCTCTCGATCTCGTAGCGGAAGTCGTAGGTGGCGACATGGCGCAGGCCCGGGACCGCGTCGAGGAGGCGCTGCAGCTCCTCGAGGTCGTAGGTCCGGAACTCCCAGGTGGTCTCGTAGAGCTCCGGCGCGGCGCCGTGGTGACGGACCTTCAGGCGCGCCCGCGCCTTCTCGCGCCGGGTGCAGGGGTCGGGCGGCCAGAAGCTGAGGTTGCAGGTGACCTCGACCCCGTCCCGCTCGGCCACCCAGCGCTCGCGGCTCAGGCCCTGGTGGACATAGTCCGCCAGGTGGAAGCCCAGGACGTAGAGGCCGCCCGGCTTGAGGCTGCGCTCGACGCAGCGCAGGTGGGCGACGGCCTCCTCCTCGCTGAGGAGGTGCTGGAAGGAGCAGACCAGGCAGAAGGCCAGGTCGAAGCGCTCCGCACCCAGGTCGAAGTCCTGCATCCAGGCCTGGCGCAGGTCGCCGGAGAGCCCCTCCGCCTCCAGGCGCCGGCGCGCGAAGTCCACCATCGCTTCCTTGGCGTCGAAGCCGGCGACCTCGTAGCCGCGCTTCGCCATCTCCAGGAGCAGACGGCCGCTGCCACAGGCCGGCTCCAGGACGCGGAAGCCCTCGCTCCGGCCGTGAGCGCTCAGGACCTCCTCGAGGAAGACAGCTTCGTCCTCCGACCCCGGCGCGATGCCGATGTCGTAGTAGAGGGGATGCTCGTACCAGTCGAGCTGGCGGTAGCGGGGCTGCGGCATGGGGATGGGGAGGCCGGGGGGCGGGGAGGGTAGCAGCGGTGCCCCTTCCGGTCATCCCTTCCTCGATCTGCAAGACCGGCAGAAGACGCGCTCGTTCCGTCTGCCCTCCTCGAGCTGAGACGTCGCCACGAGGACGCACATGTGCCGCCCGCCAGCAACCGTTTGCGTGCTGTCGGCGGCTTCGCCCGGCCGGCCGGGAACCGGCGCGCTTGCTAGACTCCGCCCGATGAGCGAGATCCCCGGGCGCATCGAGGCGCTGCGCTCCGCCATGCGCGAGCGGGGCCTGACCCACTACCTCGTTCCGTCGAGCGACGAGCACCTGAACGAGTACCTTCCGCCGTGGCGCCTGCGGCGGCCGTGGATCAGCGGCTTCACCGGCAGCGCCGGCGACGTCCTCGTCGGCCTCGACGGCGCCTGGCTCTTCACCGATGGCCGCTACCACCTCCAGGCCGAGGTCGAACTCCAGGCCACCGGCGTGGACCTGGTCAAGGTCGGCGCCCCCGGTCACCCGACCCTGGCCGAGACCCTCGCCCGCCTCGCCCCCGAGGCCGTGGCCGGCTTCGACCCGGCGGTCCTCTCCGTCGGCCAGGCCGCTGCCCTGGGCCGGGCTTGTGCCGCCGCCGGCGCCACCTGGAAGGCGGTGCCCGGGAACCTCGTGGACCCGCTCTGGACGGGCCGCCCCGCGCCGCCGGAGACGCCGCTCCTCGGCGTCCCCCTGGAGGACGCCGGCCGGAGCCCCGCGGAGAAGCTCGCCGCCCTGCGCGAGGCCCTGCAGGCCGCCGGCGCCGAGGCCCTGCCCCTCCTCAGGCTCGACGGCATCGCCTGGCTCTTGAACCGCCGCAGCCTCGAGGACATCCCCTTCAACCCGGTCTTCGAGGCCTTCGCCTGGATCGGGCCCACGGACCTGCACCTCTTCCTGCACGGTCCGGACCGCCGCCTGCCCCCCGAGACGCGCGGCGACCTGCCCGGTCTCGTCCTCCACGACTACGGCGAGTGGCCGGCCTTCCTCGCCGGCCAGGGCGGCGTGCGCGTCCTCCTGGACGCCTCGACCGCCACCGACGGCCTGCGCCGTGCCCTGGAGGAAGCAGGCGCCGTCCTGGTCGCGGGCGCCGATCCGGTGGAGGAGGCCAAGGCCCTGAAGAACGCGGCCGAACTCGAGGCCATGGCCCGTGCCAACCTCCGCGCCTCCGCTGCCAAGACCCGGGCCCTGGCCTGGCTGCGGGAGCAGGCGGCAGCCGGCGCGGCGGTCACCGAGCGTTCCTTCCAGGAGCACCTGGAGGGTCTGTACCGGGAACTCGAGGGCTTCCGCGGCCTGAGCTTCCAGACCATCTCCGCCGCCGGCGCCCACGGCGCCATCATGCACTACGGAAGCGCCGACGAGACGCCGCTCCGTCCCGGCGAGCTCTTCCTCATCGACTCCGGCGTGCACTGCGCCGGCGGCACGACCGACGACACGCGCACCGTCCGCTTCGGCCCGCCCGGGCCCGAGGCCGAGGAACAGCGCCGCGCCTATACGCTGGTCCTCCGGGCCCACATCGCCTGCGCTTCGGCGGTCTTCCCCGACGGCGCTCCCGGCACCGCCCTCGACGTCCTCTGCCGCGGCCCCATGTGGCGCGCCGGCCGCGACTACGACCACGGCACCGGCCACGGCGTCGGCTGCTTCCTGAACGTCCACGAAGGCCCCTTCGCCCTGAGCGAGCTGGCGCGCAAGCCCTACGCCGGCCACCCCCTGCGCGAGGGGATGGTCACGAGCATCGAACCCGGCTGGTATGTCCCCGGCTGGGGCGGCATCCGCCTGGAGAACCTCTACCGCATCGTCCTGGACCACACCGACGCCGGCGGCCGGCGCTGGCTCGCCTTCGAGCCCCTGACCTTCATCCCCTTCGAGGAGGAGCTCATCGACCGCTCGCTCCTGAGCCCCGCCGAGGAAGCCTGGCTCGACGCCTACCAGGACCGGGTGCGGCGCGAGCTCGACGGCCTCGTGCCGGCGGAGGTCCTCGAGACGGCTGCCGCCTCCTGAGTCCATGCGCATCGAGGACCTTCCCCGCGCCATCGCCGAGCACCCGCGCTTCGGCCCGCAGGTGGCCGAGGCCGTGCGTCTCGGGCGCCGCCTGATCCTCAACTACCACCACCACGGCGATCCGACGACCTGGTGCGTGGCGGTCTGCGTCTCGGGCGCCGACAGCCCGCTGCGCATCTTCGGCCAGGAGGAGGTCCTCGAGGAGCTCGCGCACATCCGCGGCTTCGGCCGCGACGAGGCCGAGGGCCTGGACCGCTGCCTGGACCTGGGCCGCGCCCTCCAGGAGTTCCACGGCCTGGAGGAACTGCCCGAGCTCTACCTCCAGGGACGGCCCTGGCCGGCCTCGAACGGCGGCGCCTGAGGATCCGCGCCCCCGGCCGCTCCCTCCTTCGCCTCGCCCTCCGGCGGCCGCAGCGGAAGGCGCAGGTGGACGCGGGTCCCGCCCCCTTCCCGTCCCTCGACGAGGGCCTCGCCTCCGTGCAGGCGGGCGACGCGCTCCACGACCTCCAGCCCGATGCCGGAGGCGCCGCGGTCGCGGAGCTCCCGGAGGAGGGCGGCCAGGCTCCGCCTCTCGCCCGGCGGCAAGAGGCCGGGGCCGTCGTCCTCGACCTCGAAGGCGACCCGGCCGTCCTCCACGGCCG
>JALUUN010000577.1 GCA_027021325.1 Planctomycetota bacterium | reverse complement strand
GAGCTGCGGCTCGCCGTGGGCGCTCAGGAGGACCTCGGGCCCGAAGTCCAGGAGACGCCGCACCGACTCCCGGCTCCGGGCCGGGTCGTCCTGGTGCGCCGCCGGGACGAAGCACCACGGTTCTTCCCCGGCGCGGACCAGGAGATCGCCCAGGTAGAGAACGCGCCTTCCGCCGGCCTCGAAGAGGAAGGAGACATGGGGCGAGGTCGGGCCGGGCGCATCCACGGCCCGAAGCCCGCCGGGAAGGGCCTCGCCCGGCCGGTAGCAGGCGTCCGGCGGCTCCTCCGTGGCCGCCGCTCCCTCCGGCAGGAGCACCGCACAGCCCTGGCGGCGCCGGAACTCCCAGGCGGCGCGCTGGTGGAAGGCGCCGCTCAGGACCACGGCCTCGACCGCTCCGGCTGCCTCCTCCAGGGCCGGCTCCAGGGGGAGAGGGTCCACCCAGACCCTGCGGCCGTCCGCGTCCTGGCAGGCGAAGGCGTCGCTGCGGAAGTCCAGGCGGTCGTCGTGGACCCTCGCGTGGAGCAGGCCGGGCAGGATCTCCCGGAGTTCCCGGACCCGGTTCCGGGGCTGGCTCATTCCCCGGCCTCCGCCTCGGTGGCGAGGTCCACCTGGATCTGCCGCGCCCCGCTGTGGTCGTGGGCCTGACCCGGCACATGGGGATGGTCGTGTTCGGCGTCGCCCAGGACCTGGGCGATCCAGCCCCGGGGGCCGGCCGTCATCAGGCTCAGAAGGCCCAGGGCCGCCCCCGCTCCCGGCAGGAGCCAGGCCAGGATTCCGCCGCCGCTTCCGTCGCGGCCGAGGAGGCCGCGCAGGGTCTCGGTCCAGAGGGCGGCCGGGAAGGCCGGCTGCCCGGGGTGGAAGCTTCCGGGCAGGAGCGAGGCTGCGCCCCAGGCGCCGAGGCCGAGGACCAGGACCAGGGCGGTCAGGGCGAGGGCGGCGGCCTCGCCGTGGACGCGGGCGACGGCGCGGCGGACGCTGCCGCCGGCGAGGGGCGCCGCACAAAGCCAGGCCATGGCCGAGGCGGCGCCGTGGGCGGCGCCGCCGAAGAGGCTGGCCCAGAGGGTCAGGAGGAAGACCGCGCCGGTAGCGGGGATCTCCAGGAAGGCGGCGAGGAGCACCAGGCACAGGAGGACCCCAGTCCCCAGGTCGGCGGCGCGGCCGGCGGCGCCCTCGGCGAGGAGGCTGCCCGTGTACCAGAGGAGCAGGAGCGCTCCGGCGGCGAACCAGGCGGCGTGGAAGTGGAGCCAGTCCCAGAAGGCCTGGCGCCGGCCCAGGCTGCGAAGCGTCGCCGCCGGGTCGGCCCCGGGCAGGCGCCGGACCGGAAGCCGCGCCAGGAAGGCGCCGAGGACCGCCAGGCTCAGGAGCATCCAGCCCAGCCAGAAGAGGGCCGCGCCCGCGCCCAGGAGGGCGAGGAGCAGCAGGAGGGCCTCGGGCCGCAGGACCTGGGCGGCGAGCATGGCCACGGCGGCGCCGCGGCGGCCGGCGCGGTCGCGCAGTTCCCCCTCGTAGAGGGGTCCGGGCCCGCAGGAGCAGACCGGGGTCCACAGGCCCTGGAGGAGGCCGCGGAGATACCCGCCGGCCTCGACGCGCGGGCCGCGGCGCCAGACGGGCAGGAGGAGGCCGAGGGAGAGCAAACCGCCGAGAAGCACCGGCGGCCAGTAGGAGGCCAGGTACCAGGCGGTGGCGTCGGCGGCGCGTTCCCGCCAGGCCTCGCCCGGACTCATGGCGGCCAGGAGCAGGCCGCCGGCCAGGGCGCCGAGCCCGCCCCAGGCCGGGTGCGGGCCGCGGGCGCCGGGCGGCCGCGCCTGGTGGATCAGGACATGGAGGAGGCCGCCGGCGACGAAGGCCAGGAAATCGGCCACCCAGGGCGAGTCCGCCGCCGGCGCCGCCTGCCGCGAGGCGAGGTGGCCGGCCAGGGTCGCGGCCACCATGAGGAGGAGGGATCCCCAGGCGCGAAGGGCGCCGAAGAGGGGCCGCATGGTCAGCCAGAGGAGGAGCCCCGTCGGCAGCCGGTGCAGGAGGATGGCCCGCTCCAGGGCCCCGCCGTGGGGGCCGTGGACCTCGCCCGGTGGATGGTCCAGGGCCAGGGCGGCGCCGTCGAGGGCGGCGTGGAGGGCGAGGCCGGCCAGGGCCAGGAGAAGCAACGGCCGGTGGGCGCGGCGGTGGCCGCCGGCGTGGAAGGCGCGCTCGGCCTGGGCCGGCAGGAGGAAGCCGAGGACCGCCAGCGGCAGGGCGGCGGCGTGGCCCGTGGCCAGGGCCTCGGGAAGCAGGTGGACCAGACACAGCCCGGCCACGCCGACCAGGACGAAGCCGTCCAGGAGGCGCAGGGCCGGGGGCCAGCCGCGCAGAAGACGGGCCAGGAGCGGGCCGGCCAGGAGCGCGAGGCAGGCGAGGAGGACGCCGGTCATGGGCGCGCGGCCGCTTCCCCGGCCAGGCGGCCGGTGATCCAGGCCAGGTGGAAGTTGTAGCCGCCGATGCGCCCGATCAGATCCAGGATCTCGCCGCAGAGGAAGAGGCCGGGGCAGAGCCGGCTTTCCAGGGTCGAGGGGCGGACCTCGTCGAGGGGGATGCCGCCGCCGGTCACTTCGGCGGTGCGGTAGCCCTCGTGGCCGGAGACCGGCAACGGGAAGGCGGTGAGGACCCCGAGCAGGCGGTCGAGGCGGCCGCGGTCGAGGTTGCCGCAGCGCTCGGCACCGCGCAGGCCGGCCCGGCGCACCAGGAGGGCGGCGAGCCGCCGCGGCAGGAGGTCGCCCACGGCCCGCTCGACCGCCCGGCGGGCGCGCCCGCGCAGCCAGCCGGTCCACTCCGCGGCGTCTCCCGCGCCCCAGGAGACCTCCAGGACAGCGCCGTTGCGCACCACATGGTGGCTGGCGTCGAGGACCGCAGGGCCGCTGAAGCCGCGATGGGTGAAGAGGAGCGGGCCTTCCCCGGCATCCACCGGGCGGCCGTCGCGGAGCGCCCGCCAGCGCACCGGGACGGAGATTCCGGCCAGGGCCCGGAGTTCTGCGTCCTTCGTCGTCAGGGGGACGAGGGCCGGATAGCGCGGCAGCAGCCGGTGGCCGAGGGAGGCGGCGAGGGTGTAACCGTGGCCGTCTGAGCCCGTGGAAGGGACGGAGCAGCCCCCCGTGGCCAGGATCAGGCGGCCGGCCTCCAAGCGGCGGCCGTCCGCCGCCGCCAGGCGGAAACCCTCCTCCCGGCGCTCCACCCGCTCCAGCCGGAAGCCCGTGTGCAGGCGTGCTCCCTGTTCCCGGACGGCCTCGGCCAGGCGGTCGCGCACCGGGCGTGCCCGCTGGGCCGCGGGGAAGAGCTTGCCGGTCTCCTCCTCCAGGACCAGGGGAATCCCGAGCTCCTCCTCGAACCAGCGCCGGACCTCCTCCAGAGGCCAGGTGCGGAGCAGCCGGCGCAGGACATGGCGCGAGCCGGAGGTGAAGAAGTCGGCCTCGGAGAGTTCCGAGGGCAGGACGTTGCAGCGGCCGCCGCCGGAGATGAGGATCTTCCGCCCGGGCTGCTTCTGGCTCTCCAGGAGTTCGACCTCCGCGCCCTGGCGGGCCGCCCACCAGGCGGCCGTGAGGCCTGCCGCCCCGGCGCCGGCGATGGCGACGCGCATCTCAGCCGGCCGCCCCGGCGGGGCGAGCAGGCGGGGGACCCGCCGCCCGGCTCCCCGGGGGCCGGGGGCAGGGGCCCGGGGCCGGCTCGGGGGCGGGGCGCGGCGGGGGGGAGGGGCTCATCCGGCGGGACCCGGCTCGGCGCGCGGGGCGGCGATCCTAGCCTCCCCCGCCGCCCCGCAGGCCGCCGGACACCCGGCCGTCCTGGCAGCCGCGGCGCGCAGCAGCGCGCTGTCGGAGCGGGGCCGGCAGACACCCGGCCGTCCTGGCGGCCGCGGCCCTGCCGGGGGCAGGAGATCCCTCCCGCTGCGGTCGGTCGGCACCCGGGCGGGTCCCGCGGGCGGGAGGGCCCGGGGGGGGTTCGGGATCGAGGTCCCGCGCGGGAAGGGCCGGAGGGTTCCGGCTGGAGGTCCACGCCCCCGGAGGAGCGACCTCCCTCCGCGGGGGACTCTCGATTCCCAGGGAGAGGCGGGTCTAGCTGACCCGCTTCTCCGGCTTCTTCAGGGGCCGCCGGGCGGCGTTCAGCGACCGGAGGAAGCGCTTGCGGTCCTGCTGGCTGAAGAGGCGCACCCGGGCGCCGCATTCGACGCAGTAGGAGGCCTCCAGGCTCTTCAGGAACCGCACATAGGCGTCACATTGAGGGCAGTAGCGGGTCTCGTCGTAGTAGTTGCTGGGAGCCATGAGGGTGGGGACGGGCCAGCCGGGGCGGGGCCGCGGCCGGGCAGCAGGGAGGGGAAGGAGCAGGGGGCGCGAGCCAGGAGCAATCTCCTTGCCGGGGAGGACGTCCCGGGACCGGGCAGCGTTCCCAAAGGACTGTGGAAAGCCTGTTTGGAACTCCTCCGGAAACTGTGGGAGGTCTCCAGCAGGTCCGGATCGGACGGGATTCTGTCGCGTGTTTGCGACGGCAAGAGTCGCGGTACCGCGACGGTCGGGGCCTGCCATTCCCCTCAGCTCTCGGCCAGGGCCGCCTCGATCTCCTCGCGGACCGCAGGCGCTTCCTCGCGCTGCCGGGCCCGCTCCAGGGCCGGCCGCTCCCCGAGCCGCCCCAGGGCCCAGGCCGCGTGCCCCCGGACCAGGGCGCTCGGGTGCCCGTCCAGGACCTCGCGCAGGACCTCGCCGCCGCGGCCGAGGTTGCCCAGGACCACGGCGGCGTTCCGGAGCAGGCCGGTCCAGCCGGCCCGCCGCAGGGGGGAGCCCCGGAAGAGGCGGTGGAAGTCCTCCTCCCCGGAGCGGAGCAGATCCTCCAGACTCCAGGCCAGGAGGCCGGGATGGAGGCCCCAGTCGGCGCTCCGGTCCGGAGCGCGGGCGCCGAAGGGGCAGACCTCCAGGCAGACGTCGCAGCCGAAGACCCGGTCGCCCAGGGCCGGGCGGAACTCCCGGGGGATGGGGCCGCGCAGCTCGATGGTCAGGTAGGAGAGGCAGCGGCGGGCGTCCAGGACCCAGGGCTCGGGGAAGGCGTCGGTCGGGCAGGCCTCGAGGCAGCGGGTGCAGCGGCCGCAGGAGGCGGCCGGGGGCTCGGGCCGCCAGGCGGGGAGCTCGCGGTCCAGGAAGAGCTCCCCGAGGAGGAGCCAGGGGCCCCAGAGGGGGTCCAGGAGGAGGGTGTTCTTGCCCCGGAAGCCCGCACCCGCCTGGAGGGCGAGGCTGCGTTCGGCGACCGGGGCGGCGTCCACCACGGCCCGGAAGCGGCCGGCAGCACCCTCCCGGAGGAGGCGCCGGCCGAGGCGCTGGAGACGTTTGCCGAGGACGTTGTGGTAGTCGCGCCCCAGGGCGTAGCGGGCCACCCGACCGCCGCCGCGGAAGCCCCCCTCCGCCCGCGGGTAGGGGGCCCGGACCAGGAGGACGGAGCGGGCCCAGGGCTTCCAGGCCTGGGGGTCGGCCAGCTCCCGGGGGCGGTCCAGCCAGGCCATCTCCCCGTGGCGGCCGGCCGCCAGCCAGGCCCGGATCCGCACCGCCTCCTCCTCCGGAAGGGGACCGGCCGGGGCCAGGGCGCAGGGCTCCAGTCCCGCCTCCCGGGCCGCCAGGAGGACGGCGGCGGTTTCACAAGTCATTTTCTTGAAGGAGGAAAGGGAAACCGCTCGCGCGACTGAACAATCATTCAGTAGCGTCCCCCTTTCCTGCGCGACCAGTGTTATGCTCCAGGGGCGCCCGGGCAAGACCCGCCCGGCCCTCCACGGCCGGCGGACCCGCTCGGGCACCCCTCCGGATCCGTCCCTGAATCCTGTTACCGGTCCGGAGCGGACCGCTACGCGAGACCGCCCCCATGCCCTCCACCTCCCTCCAGACGCAGCTCGGACAGGACTTCGCCGAAAGGCTCGAAGCCTTCGCCCGCAGCTACGCCCGGGAGACCGGAGACGAATCCCTGCAGGAGCTCAGCGAGCGCATGCGCGAGGGCGCGACCCAGGCCGACCGGGACGCGCTGTCCACACGGCTGATGGAGGCCTACAAGCAGACTGCCTCCAAGGAGGCCTTCGCGCTCCTCTACGAGCTCAACCAGGAGGACTTCCTGCGGCTGATCTACCACCACCTGCGCCGCTCGTGGTACCCGGTGGATGCGGCCGACGTGCTCCAGGAAGTCTTCTTCAACGTCTACCGGTACCCCTTCAAGTTCAAGCCGGACCGCAACACCGCCTTCCGGAACTGGACCCACTCCATCATCCGCAACACGGTCCTCAAGCACAGCCGGCGTGCGCAGCGCGACCGCGCCGTGTCCCTGGGCGGAGGCGTGGAGCGGGACGGACTGGAGTCCGTGATTCCCGAGCCCGTGGACGAGAAGGGGCCCAGCCCCTACGAGTCCACCGCCGCCAAGGAGGCGGCCGAGTCCCTGGTCCGGGCCTGGCTGCTCTACCTCCAGGTCTACCTCGAAGCCTACCGCTGCCTGACGCCGCGGGAGAAGCGCGTCCTCTACCTCGTCGAGGTCGAGGGGCTTCCCTACCGCGAAGCGGCCCAGGAGGTGAAGGTCAAGGTCGAGAACCTGAAGATGATGGTCTTCCGGGCGCGCCGGAAGATCCACACGATCATGAAGCGCCGCTTCCAGGCGGTGCAGAACGCCGCCGACCGTCTGGTCCTGGACCGCGGCGACGGCCAGCGGGCGGGAGGGGTCAACTGATGTACGACCGCTCCGAGTTCCTCGACGCCATCCGCAACGTCCGCGGCCAGAGCCGTCTTCTCTGCGCCGGCTTCGAGCGCGACCTGAGCGCGCTC
>JALUUN010000576.1 GCA_027021325.1 Planctomycetota bacterium | reverse complement strand
GCCGGGGCGCAGGGCCTCGCCGGCGGCGGCGAGGGCGCGCTCGTCGGCCAGGAGCCAGGCGGCGAGATCCCGGGCTTCGCTCTCGCTCAGAGGGAAGGCCGGCATCCGGCCCGAGGGCCGGACCGATCGCGGATCCAGGAGGAAGGCGGTCAGGGCCTCGAGGTGGGTCTTCCCCGGCAGATCGTCCAGGGGGATGGGCTCGGGCGGCGT
This sequence comes from Planctomycetota bacterium, assembly GCA_027021325.1. Lineage (GTDB taxonomy): Bacteria > Planctomycetota > UBA1135 > UBA1135 > UBA1135 > JALUUN01. The sequence continues at coordinate 6,598 of JALUUN010000576.1, read as the reverse complement.
CCAGGCCGGCGCCGGCTCCCCTTCGGCCTCTTCGTCCTCCTCGTCCTCGCCTCCCGGCACACGAAAGGCCTGACGATACACCGCCAGCTCGGGGTTGAACTCCTCGGCCGGATCGCGGGCGGGGTGGCAGGCGATGCAGCCGACGGTGTGGTAGAGGCGGCGGCCGCGCTCGACGGCCGAAGGCGTGACCTCGGCCGCTTCGCCGGGGAAGGTCCCGCCGCGGCCGGCGAGGTACTGGACCAGGGCCTCGATGGTGGTCGCCCGGCGCTCCGGCGGACTTCCAGCCAGGAGATCGGGCATGGGCGTCCCCGGCCGCAGGGCGTGGGGCCCGGCCAGGAACTTCCGCATCCAGGCCGGGTGCAGGCGCGCGCCGGCCTGGGAGAGGTCCGGGGCCTCCCGGGGCTGCAGGGCCGCGGCCACGCCCTCGGGGGCGGTGTGGCAGGCGGTGCAGTGGAGCTCCTCCAGAAGCCAGCGCCCGCGGTCGGGCCAGGCAGCAGAGACGGCGGGCTCCGCCGCCACCGGGGCGAGGAGAGCCAGAGAGAGGCCGGCAGCGAGACCGGCGGCGAGGAGGATGCGCAGGGGAGCGGCCACGAAGCCGTCAGTATGCCGGGGCCGGGGCGAAGCGGGGCCTCCGGCCCGGCCTAGGCGCCGCCCCGGAAACGGCCCAGGAACCCGCGCCGCGCCTCCGGACGGCAGGCCTCCAGCCGCCGCCGGAGGCGCGCCTCGTGCTTCAGGAGGTCCTGACCGATGAAGACACCCTGGTTCCGGTGCTCGGTCCCCTTCGGCAGGGGAAACCACTCCAGCTCCACGCGTCCACAGGTGAAATGGAACAGGGTGGGCGTCGTCTCGCCCTCGAAGAGGACGATCCCCTTGGCGCGCCAGCAGGCGGCGGGCAGCCGCCGCAGAAAGCCCTCGAAGCGCCGCCGGTCGAAGAGGCGGCCCGGCTCGTCCTGGAAGACGAAGGCCTCGATGCGGTCGTCACGAAGATGGTCGTGGCCGTGGTCGCGGATCTCCTGGCGGATGCGGCCGACGCTGGTCCCGAAGAGGAGGTCGGTGTCCACGCGGCCATGGGCGCTGCGGCGCAGGACGGCACGCGGGTTCAGACGTCGCAGGCGTGCCTCGACCCGGGCCAGCTCCCGCTCCCCCACCAGGTCGGTCTTGTTCAGGACCAGGAAGTCGGCGGCCTCGATCTGCCGAGAGGCCACCTCGGCCTCCTTCAGCTGGCGCCCGATGTGGGCGGCGTCCACGACCGTGATCACCGCGTCCAGGTGCAGGCCCGCCTCCCGCACCTGTCCGGCCAGGGCGGCGGGATCGGCGACGCCGGTGCTCTCGATGACGATGAGGTGGGGACGGGCGTTGGCCAGGATCTCGCGCACCGCCACCTGGAACTGGCCGCTGATGGAACAGCAGATGCAGCCGTTCGAGACCTCGACCATCTTCTCGACGGCCTTCATGCCGGTGATGACCTTGCCGTCGATGCCGACCTCGCCGATCTCGTTCATGACGATGGCGACGCGGCGGCCGTCCAGGCCATGCTCCAGGACATGCTTGAGGAGCGTGGTCTTGCCGCTGCCGAGGAAGCCGGTCAGCAGGTTGACGGCGACACCGGCCATCCTCAGTCCCCCGGAGTGATGCCGAGGCTGCGCAGCAGGGCGTCGGTGCGGAAGGCGCGGCCGAGGAAGGCGCGGATGGAATCCTCCACGGGCCGCGCGCCGCCGGGCTCGTAGATCTCCCGGCGCAGGCGGCGGCCGGTCGCGGCGTCCAGGAGCCCGCCCGGCGCCTCGCGAAAGGCCTGGGTCAGGTCGGCGGCGATGACATCGGCCCAGGCGTAACCGTAGTAGCCGGCGTCGTAGCCGTTGAGGTGTCCCCAGTGGGCGGCCATGTTCGTGCCCGGCGGGACCGGCAGGAAGACCTCGGCAAAGGTCCGCGCCAGGACCTCGGCAGCCCGCACCTCGCCGCCCAGGTGCATGCGCAGATCGCTCAGGGCCAGGGCCAGCTGGCGGCGGTACCAGGTGGCCTTGGTGGCGCGGTCGGCCTCGGCGGCGCGGCGGATGAGCTCGGGATCCAGACGCCGATCCGGATTCCGCCAGTGGCGGGCATAGGTCGCGAGGACCGCGGGATCCTCGGCCCAGGCCTCGAACATCTGGCTCGGCGCCTCGACAAAGTCCTGGGGCACGCCGCCGCCGGCGAAGTGCGACCAGCGCGCCCGGCTCAGGACCGCGTGCAGGCAGTGCCCGAACTCGTGGAAGTAGGTCCCCACGTCCTGCCAGGTCAGGAGCGAGGGGCGTTCCCCCTCGGGCTTCGGGAAGTTGCAGACCAGGGCGGCGACCGGCCGCTGCTCCAGGCCGTCGGCGCCCAGGCGTCCCTGGGTGAGGTCGAACTGGGCGAAGTGCCCGTACTTGCCCGGCCGCGGGTAGAGGTCCAGGTAGAAGGCGCCGAGGGGGGCGCCGCTGTCGCGGTCCAGGACCACCCAGAGCTCGACGCCCTCGGCCCAGACCCAGGGCGGCTGGACACGCCGGAAGTCCAGACCGAAGAGATCGCCGTAGATCCGGAACATGCCCTCCTGGACGGCGGGAAGGGGGAAGAACTCGCGCAGGGCCGTGGTGTCCACCCGGTAGCGGCGCTCCAGGAGCTCGCGCGTGTAGTAACGGAAGTCCCAGATCTCGATCTGCGCCTCCGGGTCGCCGGTGTCCTCGGCCTTGAGGGAGGCCAGCACCTGGAGTTCGGCGCGAAAGCGCGGCTCCAGGTCTCGGGCAAAGCCTTCGACGAAGGCCAGGGCCCGCTCCGCCGAACCGGCCATCTGCACCTCCGTCCGGTAGTCGGCCCAGGAGGCGTAGCCGAGCAGCCGGGCGATCCGGTCGCGCAGGGCGATCATGCGGTCGAGGAGCGGCCCGTTCTCCTCCATGGAGAGGCGGAACCAGGCCTCCAGAAGACGGCGGCGCACGGCCTCGGAGCGGGCGTGGGTCAGGACCGTGTAGCGCTGGTTGCCGACGGTCAGGTCCACGCGGTGCAGACCGTCCTCGCGGGCGGTGGCGGCCAGGAAGTCGGGCGGCACGCCGTCCAGCTCCTCCGCGCTCAGATCGAGGAAGCCCGTGGCCTCGGTGATGTTGCGGTCGAAGCGGCTGCCCAGCCGGCTGAGCTCGGCGCGCAGGTCCTGGAGTTCGGCGCGGGTCGCCTCCGGCAAGGCCATGCCGGCCCGGCGGTAGTCGCGGAGGAGTTCCTCGTGCAGGCGGCGGTCCTCCCCCTCCAGGGCCGGCCGCCGCCCGTCGCGCAGGGCGGCGTCGTAGGCGGCGATGATCCGGTAGACGTCCTCGCGGTAGCTCTGCTCCAGGATCCAGGTCTCGAAGCGCTCGACCTGGGCGGCGGCGGCCTCGCGCACCGCCGGATCCGGAGAGGTCTCGCGCAGCAGCCAGGCGCGATTCAGGAAGTCGCGCACCGGCTCCTGGATACGCTCCAGCCAGGCGGTCGTGGACTCGAAGGTGACGCTCTCCGGGTCCTGGGCCGCGAGGCGGTCGAGTTCGGCCAGGGCCGCAGCCTGGACGCGGTCGCCGCTGCGCCTCAGCGCCTCCGGAGTCCGCTCCCAGTCCGGCAGCTCCAGGCGCAGCCCGCGCCGGGCGGCCTCGGCCTGGAAGGTCTCGAAGGCGGGGAAGGCAGGCTGCTGGGGCGCCGGCTCCGGCTGCCGCGGCTTCAGGACGCAGGCCCCGGGCAGGACGGCCAGGAGGCAGAGCAGAAGACGCAGAGGGCGCATGGGGCGTTTCGGATCCTCGCGGCGGAACGGGACGGCGGAGTCTAGCAGGAGACCGCGCTGCCTATTCTCGGCGGAGCCCTCCCCCATGGCCCTCCCCTACGACCTTCTCGTCCTCGAAGCCGGCCCCGCCCTGGCCGCCGCCGGGGAGGAACTCCGCCGCCTCGCCAACCGCCTGCCCCTCGGGCTGGCGGCGGAGGATCCGAAGCTCCTTCAGGAAACCCTCGCCGCCCTGGCCGTCCCGGTTTCCTGGAACGGCGCCGGCGCCCGGAACGAGGCCTGCTGGAGGGAGCTCCTGGAGGCGACGGGTCTCCGGCCGCAGCGCGTGCTGGTGGCAGCCTCCTCGGACCCGGACATCCTCGAGAGCGCCGCGGGCCGGGGCCTGGTCCCGGCCTGGTTCGGTCCCGGCCCGCCGCCCGCCGGCCCGGTCCTGCGCCACCGGGTCCCCGGCCTGGCTGGCCTGCGCCGCGAGCTCGAGGCCCTGGACCGGGAAGAGCCGCCGGACCCGGCCTGGGCCGCCTCGCCCTGGCCGGAGGACCACCACCGCGCCGTCCGCGACTTCAACCGCCGCCGCTACTACGAGGCCCACGAAGCCTGGGAGCGCCTGTGGAAGGAAGGTCCGCCGGAGGACCGGGACTTCTACCGCGGCCTCATCCAACTCGCCGTCGCCACGCTCCATTGGGAGCGTGGCAACGACGACGGGGCGGAACTCCTGGCCGCCGAGGGCCGCCGGTGCCTCATCCCCTATGTCCCCTGGCACCAGGGCCTCGACGTCCTCTCGTTCCTGCGAAAGATGGACGAGTACTTCGAACCCTTCCACACCGCGCGCCGTCTGGGACAGGCCGCGCCCGCTCCCGACGTCGCGCATCCCCCGCAGATCCGCCTGGAGGAGAGACCCTGAGGGAAGTGCGCGGACGCACCTCCCCCAGGCATCGTCCCCATCCAAGGGTGCACGGGGGAGGAGGACGGGGCCTCACGAGTTTCCCGTCCCCTCACTCCTGGAAACGCCATCGGCCGGCCGGGCGTTACGGCTCTTCGTCGGGCGGCACGGGCCGGGCTTCGGGACTGCGGCCGTCGAGGAGGCGCTGGGCGTGGCCGCCGAGGCGGAGGGAGAGGCCCGCCCAGACCAGGGAGAAGGGCACCATGGCCGCGAGCAGGCCGCCGAGGCCGAGGCCGAAACCCGCGGCCAGGGCGGTCCAGACCCAGGCGCCCAGGAGGTCGCCGCCCCGGTACACGGCGAGGTCCAGGAAGTTCTTGGACTTGTAGCGCGCCACCGGACCGACCAGGGTGAAGATCAGCTCGCGTCCCGGCCGGGAGAAGGCGTACTTGCTGAGATTGACGGCCGAACTCGCCAGGACCAGGAGGCCGTAGCCGGGCCAGCGCGCCAGCAACGCGAAGCCGAGACCGGCCGTGACCGGCAGGATCCCGAGGCAGACGGCCACGGGCAGACGGCCGAGGATGCGGCTGGTGACGAAGGCCTGGACGAGGATCGTCGCCGCCTGCTCCGCCGTCTGCACCCAGGCGAAGGCGCCGGTGCGCAGGTCCCGGTCCTCGCCCAGAGCGTGGACGATCTCGATCTTGCCCCGGTAGAGGAAGGCCGCGGCCAGGGTCAGGAACAGCAGGTAGCCGGCGAGACCCAGCAGCGCCGGTTGCCGCAGGGTCTCGCGCAGGCCTTCGAGAAAGCCCGCCCGCCCGCGGGCCGGCGCGGAGGGCCCCTCGTCGCGCACGCGCGGCCTCAGCCGCCGTGCGCAGAAGAGCGCCGCCTCGAGGAGGGCGACGGCGACGAGGAGCAGGCGGTCCGCCCCCAGGACCTCGACCAGCAGCGCCGTGGCCGCGCTTCCCGCCAGAGCGCCGAGGGTGCCGCCCAGACCGATGAGGCCGTACAGGCGCCGGCCCTCGCCCGGACGCCAGACGTCGGCCATCCAGGACCAGAAGAGGGAGATGGCGAAGAGGTTGAAGACCGAGGCCCAGATGTAGAAGACGCGGCCGGTCCAGAGCAGGCCGGTCTCGCCGAGGCCGGTGGCGGCGGCGTAGAAGAGGAGCAGGCAGAGGCCGAAGAAACGCCAGGTCCAGGGCAGGAAGACGCGGGCGCGGTGGCGGCCGATGAGGCCGGCGAAGGCGAGACTGGCCGCCAGGCTGGCCAGGAAGGTGCCGGTCCAGAGCCATTGGATCTCCTCGCTCCGGACCAGGGCGTCGCGGAGCGGCCGCAGGCCGAACCAGCAGGCCATGAGGAGGAAGAAGAAGAGGAAGGACCAGGCGACCGCCGGGCCTTCGCCGGGGCGCAGGTCCAGAAGCCTCGGCAGCAAGCCAGAGGCGGGGGCAGGGCGGGAGGCGGACCGGGTCACGGAAGCGGGCCGGAAGCCTCCGGCCGGAGCCTTCGGGACGGCAGAATAGCGGCCGGTCCCGGAGCCCCGCGTGCGAAGCCCTTCCGTCTCCTTCTTCCCGAAGCCCCTTCCGGTCCTCGCCGGCCTGTTGCTGGCGGCCGGCTGCCAGACCGGCACGGGGCATCTGGTCTCCCGCGAGGAAGCCGGCTGGCTGCGCGCCCCGGCCCGCGAGGAAACCGCCCTTTTCGAGACCCTGGCGCGCCGGCCCGAGGCCTGGGAGAACTGGCGCGAAGCCCTGGCGACGAGCCGCTCCTTCCTGGTCTCCTCGGCAGCGCGCCGCCGCTACCCGGTGGCCGGCGTGCGCCGGGCCGAGGTCCTGGAGGCTCTCGACATCCTGGAAGAGGCCCTGGGCCAGGCCACGCCAGGGGAGCGCGCTGCCCTCCTCGAGGCCGGCCTGGACCTCTGGGAGCTCCCGGGCGAAGGCCTCTTCACCGCCTACTACGCCCCCGAGTTCGACGGCAGTCTCGTT
>JALUUN010000575.1 GCA_027021325.1 Planctomycetota bacterium | reverse complement strand
CCCGGGCCGAATGGATCCTGGAGCGGGCCGGCGTCCTCGACCCCGGCCGCGAGACCCTCGAGGTCCTCGACGCCCTGGACGCCTTCCTCCTCGGCCTGCCCGAGGAGGAAGGCGCGGGACCGCTGCGGGTGCGCCGGCGCGCCGCCGCGCTGGAAGCCCTGGAACGCCGGAGCGAGGCCCTGGACCTGCGCCTCGGCCTGACCGCCTCCCGCCCCGGCGACGTCGAGGCCTGGCGCGAGGCCGCCGCCGCCCTGGTGCGCCTCGGGCGCCGCGCCGAGGCCCTGGACCTCCTCGACCGCGCCCTCGGCGAGGCCGGTCCCTGGGACGAGCGCGAGCGCCTCCGCCTGCGCCGCGATGTGGCCGAGGTCCTCTGGGGCTGGCGCCGTTATCGCGAATTCCTCGAGCGCCTGGAGACCTGGTGCGAGGACGGCCTCGGCGCGGGCTCCGGGGACCTCCTGGACCGCGGGATCACGGCCCTCGTCTTCCTGGACCGTGAGGAGGAAGCCCGCCGCCGCGTTCACGCCTGGCTGACGCAGCACCGCCTGCCGCGCCCCGAAGGCCTGGCCCGCGAGGAACTGCAGGCCGCCCTGAACCAGGCCCTGGGCCGCGGCTTCGACCTCTACCGCAACCGGGTCGAGGAGGCCGACGCCACGCTCCTGGCCGAGACCGCCCTCTGGTACGCCCGAAACGGCGAGGACCGCTTCCTCGTGGACCGGGTGGTGGGGGACTGGCGCTTCCGCCGGACCCCGGCGGCGGACGGTCTCCTGCGCGACCTGCACGCGCTCCTTGCCGAGGGGATTCGCACCCGCGATCCGGCCTGGGTCGCCGAGGCCTTCGGCTGGCTCCAGCACGGCGGCTTCCGCCTGCCGGACGGCTCCTCCTGGAAGGAGCCCATGGCCGAGGCGCTCGTCCAGCGCCTCGCTGCCTCCGGCGACCCCCAGGAACGCCTCGCCCTGGAGAGCCTGATCCTCGAGCACGGCGCCCGGGATCAGCGTCTCCTCATCCTGCGCCGCCGCTGGGCCGGGGCGGAGCGAGGCACCGCGGACGCCGCCGCAGCCGCCTACGACCTCTTCCGCGCCCTCCTCGAAGGGTCTTGGAGCGTGCCGGCGCGGGAGGAGATGGCCGCGCTCCTGCCGCAGCTCGCCTGGCCCGGCCTGGAGGCGGACGACCCCCGTGCGGCCGCGTGGAACGAGGGGCTCCGCGCGCGCGCGGTCTTCGAACTGACGGAGTGGTTCCTCGCGAAGCGGACGCAGGGTCTCCTGGAGCCGCGGCAGCGCCCCGACATGGACCGGCGCCTCCTCCAGGCCGCCCGCGAGGAGGCCCGCGTCCAGGCCCGCGGCGAACTCCTCGAGTGGCTCCGGGGCCTCGCCGCCCGAACGCCGGGCGACGCCGCCCTCTGGGTCCGGCTTGAGCAGGCCTCCTTCCAGGTCCTCCACGGCGAGGGCGAAGAGGAGGCCGCCACCGTCGCCCTCGGTCTGCTCGGCGCCGCCGTCCAGGTCCACGGAGAAACGGCGCAGGCGAGCGAAGTGCCCCTGCCCGTCCGGGTGCGCGCCCACCGCTGCCTGAGCCTGCTCCTGCACCTCCTCGGCCGCGGCCTGGTGGAGGATTCCGGCCGCCTCGACCTCGCCGTCGCTTCCTGGCTGGAGCGCTGCAGGGGCGAGGGGCTCCTCGACCGGGACGCCTGGACTGTGCGCCGGCTCCTGGTCCAGGACCGGAGCACGGAGCTTCGCACGTGGCTGGGGGCGCGCTTCGCGGAGGAGGGTTACGAGGGCACGGCCTTCGCCGAACTCCTGGCCGTCCTCCTGGCCGAGGACGACCGCCTCGAGGAGGCGGCCGGCGTCCTCGAGGGTCTGGCCGCCCGCGAGCCCCTGTCCCACGGCGCATGGAAGCGCCTCGCCGCCTGGTACCAGGCCCTGGACCGCCGGGAGGACCACGAGCGCGCCCTCCTGGAGGCCTGGATGGCCCTCGGCGAGTCCGGGCTCTCGAATCTCCTGAACCGCGAGCGCAAGCGCATTGCCCGCCGCGGCGGGGAGGCGCCGCCGGAGATGGATCCGGAGACGCCCCGGCAGCTCCGCGCCCTCCTGCGCAAGGCCTCCCGTCCGGACCACCACCTGTGGCTGGCCCGCGGTCTCTATGAGACGACGAAGGACGGGCGCCTCCTCGAGGCCCTGCCCGAGGCGGTGCCCGGGCACTCCGCGGGCACGGTCCTGGCCTTCCTCCAGAACCTGCGCCAGGTCCTGGACCTCGTCCAGGACGAGGCGGCCCTGGACCGGCTGCTCACGGGTCTCGAGGCGGTGCGCCCGCGGGCGCAGGGCCCCGCCGACGAGCGCGCCCTCCGGCTCCTGGAGTTCCTCGCCTCCTACCAGGCGGCGGCGCAGCTGCGCGGCGGCCATCCCTGGGAGGTGCGGGCCCTGGAGGCCCTGCGCAGCTCCTTCCCCGAGTCCTTCGAGGAAGGGGAGGCCGTCGCCCGGGCGGAGTTCCTGCACGGCCTGGGCAGCCTGAAACCCGAGAGCCTGGCGCGGGAGCAGCTGCGGCAGCTGCGCACGCTCCATGCCCTGCCCGGGCTCCGCGAGGAGGAGCGCTGGAAGGTCAGCGAGTACTACGCCCACGTCCTTTGGACCCACGCCCGGCGCGAAGACGCCCTGGCGGTCCTGCGTGGGGCTCTGGACCAGGCGCGGGCGCCGCGCGCCGGTCTCCTGCCGGCGGGCGCGAACGCTCTCCTCGAGGCGTGGCTCGGCTACAGCCAGACCGCCGGCCGCCACGCCGAGGCCGAAGCCCTCCTGCGCGAGCAGATCGCCCGGCCGGAGCTCGAGGAGGCGCGGCGCTTCCTGCTCTTGCAGCGCCTCTTCGACAACGGCATCTCCGCCCTGCGGGCCCGCGTCCCCCTGGCGGCCGGAAGCGGCGCCACGCTCTATCGTTCCCTGCGCGACGAGATCCGCGGCGTCCTGGAGGACTGCCCCGACGAGGGCGCGGCCGCCGCCTTCCATGAGCGCTTGGAGCGCCTCTTCGCCGCCGCCGCCGAGCAGCCCCTGCGCCTGGCCGAGGCCCGGGAGGACCTGCGCCGCTACGCCTTCACGGAGCTCCCCGCCCTGCTCGCGCGCTTCCACGACCGCCAGAGCCAGACCCGGGTCGGCGCCGTCGCCGGTCTCCTGGGCCGGATCCTGGGCGCTCGGACGGCCGTCGAGTTCCTGACCGTGCGTGCCGAGACCGAGCCGCGGTGGCTCCGCCTGCGCGACGAGGACTTCTGGCGCCAGCACCACTGGAGCTATGGCGACTGGCGGAGCAAGGCCTCCCTCGGCGGCGGCCTGGAGGAGCGGGTGCTGGCCATCGTCCTGCGGGCCCTGCGCGAGGAGATGCGCACCCGCGAGGGCCTCGGCCGGACTGGCTGGGACCGGAGGTACGCCTGGTTCTGGGAGGAGCACGAGGAGGACTTCCTGCGCGCCGCCCTCGAGGTCGCCGGGGAACGCCGCCGGCACGAGCCGACGCTCCTGCATGTCGCCTCCTACCTCGACGAGGGCCTGGGGCGGTGGAGGGAGGCCCTGGCGGTCCTGGAGCGCGCCGGCCGGGAAGGGGTCCTCGGCGTCCAGGGCCGGTCGGTGCGGGCGGATCTCCTCCTCGAGCACCGGCGCTTCGAGGAGGCGGTGGTGCCGCTGCGCTGGCTCGTCGAGAAGCAGCCCGAGGAGGCCGGCCATGCCGCACGCCTCCTGCGTGCGCTGCACGGGGCCGGACGCGAGGAGGAGGCCACCGCTGTCCTGGAGGCGGCCGAGGCGCGCTTCCGGACGGTCCCTTCACCGGATCCCGAGGCCCTCGCCGCTCTGGCCGAGGCCTGCCTGGAGACCGGCCGTCCGCGCCAGGCGGCGGAACTCTACGGCGAGGCCATCACCTCCTGGACGCGGAGCCGCCCCGGCCGCGGCACCGCGGATCCGCGCCTCGGGGCCTGGTATGCCTCCCTGGGCCGCGCCTGGAGCGCCGCCGGCGAGACCGTGGAGGCCGTGGAGGCCGCCGCCGGAGCGGTCCTGGCCTGGGGACCGGACCGGAAGCGCCGCTCGGAGGCCCTGGAGACCCTGGTCCAGGTCATGGTCGAGGCCCGGGACCTCGCCGCCTGGGAGGAGCGCTTCGAGCGCGAGCTCGCCGAGCAGGGCCTGGAGAACCCGGTGCTGCGCAAGGCCCTCGCCGACGCCTGGATGCGCCGCGGCGAACCGGGCCGGGCCGCCCGCCAGTACCGCCTCGTCCTGGAGGCGGCGCCGGAGGACGAGGAGGCGGGGAACGCCCTGGTGCGCGCCCTGGACCTCCTGGAGCGGCCGCGGGAGGCGGTGGCGGAGATCCTGCGCCTGGCCGCCGGACGATCCAGCGCCCTGCACCTCTACGAGGAGGCGGCGAAGCGCTTCGAGCGCCTGGGCGAGGAGGAGGAGGCCGAGCGCGCGCGCACGAACCTGGTGGAGGTCTCACCCGGGGACGCCGAGGGCCACGCCGCCCTGGCCCGTCTGCGCGAGGCCGCGGGTGCCTGGAAGGCGGCGGAGTTCCACTGGCGCAGGGCCTCGGAGCTGCGCGAGGAGGACCCCTGGGCCCTCCTCGGCCTGGCGCGGGTCCTCATCGAGCAGGGCCGGACCCAGGAGGCGGAGCAGGTCCTGCGCCGCGTGCAGCGCGGCGACTGGCCGGAGGATCCGAACCGGGTGCAGGTGGAGGCGCGGCGGCTCCTGCGGCGGATCGGCATCCACCGCTGAGCTCCGGCGCCGGAGGGCCTCCGGCGGGGAGAGGGTCCCGGCGTCCCCCGGCCCTGCGCCTGGTAGCCTGGCCGGGCCGTGGATCTCGAGGACAGCCGGGTCCGGCAGCGGGCCTTCGCGTGGCTCGAGGAGCAGACGCTCCTCCACGGGGAGGTCCTGGACTGGAACCCGCTCCTGATCGAGGGCTTCGAGTTCCAGGGCCGGCGCATCCCTCTGGTTTCCCCCCAGCAGGGGATCTGGAAGCCCAGGGGCATGCGCTGGTCTTTGTCGGTACTCACGAGCTGGCGGGCCCCCTACGACGACGCCTTCGAGGACGAGGCGACCCTGGCCTACTGCCACCGCGGCGAGAACCCCGAGCACCCCGACAACCGCGCCCTGCGCGAGGCGATGCGCCACCGCGTGCCCCTGATCTACTTCCACGGCATCGAGCAGAACCGCTACCACGCCACCTGGCCGGTCTTCGTGGTGGGAGAGGACTACGACCGACGGCGCTTCTTCCTGCGCACCGAGGATGCGCGCCTTCTGCCGGCTGCCGCGGCCGCCTCAGGCGCTTTCCTGGTGGAGGAGGAGGACCTGCGGCGGCGCTACGGGACCCGCCTCCTGCGAGCGCGCCTGCACCAGCAGAGCTTCCGCACCCGGGTGCTTCGGGCCTACCAGAGTCGCTGTGCCATCTGCCGGCTGCGCAGGACGGAACTCCTGGAGGCCGCCCACATCGTTCCCGACCGCGAGCCGGGCGGAGAGCCCGTGGTGCGCAACGGCCTGGCCCTCTGCAGCCTGCACCACGACGCCTGGGACCGCCTCCTCCTCGGCATCCGCCCCGACGCCGTCGTCGAGGTCCGCCAGGACGTCCTCGACGAAGAGGACGGCCCCATGCTGGAGCATGGCCTCCAGGGCATCCACCGGAAGAGGCTCCTCCTCCCGCGTCGAGAAGCGGACCGCCCGGACCCCGACCGCCTCGAGTGGCGCTACGAGCGCTTCCGCGAGGCGTCCTGAGCTCCGGCCTACAGGGTTTCCGGCCAGGGCCGGCTTCTCGGGCAGAGCTCCGTTCCCTGCGGTCTCTGTAGGATTCCATCGGCGCCGTGTCCTCCTCTTCCCGCCGTTCCTGGCTTCTCGTCGCCGTCCTGGTCTTGATCTTCCTGGGCTTCCTCGCCTGGATGGGGGGCTCCTCCGGTCCGGAACCCCGGCAAGCGCTGCCCGGCCCCGCCCCGGCCGGCACGGCGGAACCGGCCGGGGCGCTTGCGGGGCGGCCCGGGCGTCAGGCCCTGGCGGCACCCGCTGTCCGCCTCCAGGTGCTCCGGGATGGGCGTCCCTGCGAAGACCTGGCCTGGTGGGCCCTGAGTTCGGCGGGCCGGATCCTGCGAGGGAAGACGGCAGCGGCGGGGCGCCTCGAGATCCCGGATCCTGAAGGCGCTTTCCTGGTGCTCACGGCTCCCGGTGCCGTCACGCTTGCGGGCCCGGTCCTGGCGACCGAGCCGGGGGTCTGGAAGACGGTCGAGCTCGGCCTCTCGGCCCGCCTGGAGCTGCGTTTCCACGACGAGGACCGGGCCCCGGTCGAAGGGATCCGGGCGACGCTGCGGATCGAGGCGGAGCCCTCCGGCCGGCCGCCTTCCCCCGCCGTCTCGGATCGTTTCCTGCGGGAGCTCCTGGGCGTCGAGGTCCTGCCTCCCGCGGGGATCGGGACCGTGGAACCTCGCGAAGCGCCCTCCGAGGAGACCCTGCACCTGCTGCGCAGGAGCCTGGACCGTCTCCGCGCCGCCGGCCGGACCGAGGGCCTCCTTCCGCAGGCGGGCGCAGCCCTGGAGGGCCGGTCCGGCCCGGACGGCCGGATCCTGTGGGCCGATCTCCCGCCTGGCATCCTGCTGCGCTGGAAACCCCTCGGGGTTCCCGGCCTCGAGCCCGTGCCCCCTCCGGAGGACCTCGAGAGCCTTCGTCTTTCCGGCGGGATCCCCGAACCCTGGTCCGGCCCGATCCGTCTCGCACCGGGGGAGCACCGGGTCCTGGATCTCCTCGTCTCGATCCGGACCGGGATCCGGGGCCGGCTGGACTACGAGGGCTTTCCTCCCGCGCGCCTGGGCCGGGTGATCCTGAACCGCGAACGCCTTCTCCCGTCCGGTGGCGGCCAGACCACACGGTCTCTGGCGCCGGTGTCCGTCCTGGACCG
>JALUUN010000574.1 GCA_027021325.1 Planctomycetota bacterium | reverse complement strand
GCCTTAGGCCCGGGTACTGCCAGGGTTTCAGGAATGTCCCGGGCTTTTTCCCGGCGCAGGGCGCCGATGCGGACTGCCCATGCTAGCAGCCCCCTCCAGGGCCAGAACAGTTAGCACAAACCCAAGCCATAACATGGCTTAGGAAGGGTCCTCTGCCGGCGAGACCAGGCTCTCCGTGCCGCCGGGCGGCGCCAGGACGTTGACCGCCTCCGGGAACTCCCCGGCACAGACCTCACGCAGGGCGGCCAGGGTCCGCGGGTCGTCGGTCAAGGCCAGGACGTAGAACTTCCACATGCGCTCGTAGGCCCGCTCCAGATCGCCGAGGCGCGGCACCTCCTCCGCATGCTCGCAGAGGGGAGAGAGCTCCTCCTCGCCGGGCCAGCGCACCAGGATCCGCGCCTGCTTGAGTTGCATGCTCCCGGCCGGGCAGTAGAGGAGGACCGGGACGTCGCGGCCGGCGGCGAAGCGCACGGCCTCGCCCATGCGCTCCTCCACCCGGCGCCGCTCCTCGGCACTGCCTGCCCCGAAGAAGCGCTCGATGAGGCGCTCCTGGATCCCGCGGTTGGCGTAAACCGGATAGACCGCCACCCGCTTGGGCAGGCGCCGCCGGCGGAAGGCCTCGACGAAGGTCTGCAGGCGGCTGCGGCCGGCGGCGTCGCGGATCCGCGCCCGCTCCAGGAGATCGATGAGGCCGGCGTCGGTCGCCCGCTGCAGGTCCTCGAAGCGCAAGGCTCCGTGCAGGAGGGCGACCTCCACCGCCTTGGCCACCAGGGCGCCGGCGGCGATCTTGGCGTGGTGGAAGTAGACGCGCTCGGAGAAATAGAAGCGCGCCTCCAGGCAGCGCAGGACCTCGCTCAGGAGAGCCTCGCGCAGGTACCCGCGCCGGGTCAGGTCCACGAACAGGCGCTGGCTGCGCCGCTCCACCCGGAAGACGCGCAGGATCCGCGGATCCACCTCCAGGCGCAGGCCCGTGAACCGAGCGTCCCGCGCCAGGTAGTCCAGCATGTCGGCGTCGATGGTGCCGGCGACCAGTTCCCGCCAGTGAGGCGGCGGCTGGCGGTCCGGGCCGACGGCCTCCGGCGCCAGGACGCCGAGGACTTCCTCGCGCACGCCGGTGGCGGCCAGGGCGCGGCCGAGATCGGTCTCGGTGCTGAACAGGCGCTCGTAACGGCCGGCCGTGTCGTGGCGCGGCAGGAGGCCGGTCTGGTCCTCGATGTTGTGGCCGAAGGGCAGGTGGGTCGCGTCGTGGACCAGGGCGGCGAGACGCAGGATGCGGATCTCGTGCTCGTCGTAGCCGCCGAGGCGGCCGCCCCCCTCGCGGTCGCGGGCGGCGTTGATCTCCCGCGCCAGGACCTCGACCATGTGGGCGGTGCCGATGCTGTGCTCGAAGCGCGAGTGCTGGGCCCCGGGATAGACCAGGTAGGCGGCCCCGAGCTGGCGCACGTTGCGCAGGCGCTGCATTTCGACGGTGTCGAGGATGCGCAGTTCCTCGCGGCTCAAGGCAACGTCGCCGTGGACCGGATCGCGCAAGAGGACGCGGGCAGGCTCCATGCTCAGCCCTTGCGGCCTCCGCCGGCGGCCGGCGGCCGGCGCAGCCGCTTCGCCTTGGGGAGTTTCGGCAGACGGCCGCCGCGCCGCCGCGGCGCCTGCGGCCGGCCCTGGGCCAGGTCCACGAGCTCCTGGTACTCGGCCCGGGTCAAGGGCCGGATCGCCCCCTGGGGAACCCCGCGCAGGCCGAGGGAGCCGATGCGCACGCGCTTCAAGCGCTTCACGCCGTAGCCGACGCGGGCGAACATGCGCCGGACCTCCCGGTTCAGGCCCTCGGCCACGACCACCTCGACCTCGGTGGCCCGCGAAGTCCGCTTCACGACGCGCACCGACTTCGGCACGATCCGGCCCTCCGCCAGGTACACGCCCTTGCGCAGGCGCTCGAGATCGGCGCGGGCGAGCTCGCCGGGGACCGTGACCAGATAGGTCTTGGGAACGCCGTAGCGCGGGTGGCTCACCAGCTGGGCGAAGTCGCCGTCGTTGGTGAGGAGCAGGAGCCCCTCGCTGTCCTCGTCGAGGCGCCCGACCGTGAAGACCCGCGACGGCACCAGCGGCTCCACCAGGTCCCGCACTCGCAGGCGCTTCTCCCGTGGGCTGTCGGTGCAGAGGACCCCCTTCGGCTTGTGGAAGACGTAGTAGAGGCGGGCGACTTCGCGCACCGGGGCGCCGTCCACCCGTACCTCGTCGCCGGGACGGACGCGGTAGCCGGGCGCGGTCTGGAACTCCCCGTTCACCTCGACACGGCCCTCCTGGATGATCTCGTCGGCCTTGCGCCGGGAGGCGATGCCGCGCTCGGCAAGCCAGCGGTTCAGGCGCACGCCGCCGGCAGCGTCCCCGGTCGAGCCTTGCACCGCCTCGGGATGAGCAGCCATGAAGGCGTGGGCCCGGTGCCGGTCGTGGGGCCGGGGACGGGAGCGCTTGCGGGGGCGGGAAGCCATGGGAAAGAAAGCCGCGTCTCAGAGGGCGATGCCCTCGAGGAGGCGGAAGGGGACCTCGTCCGGGACGGCCTGGAGTCCCTCCAGGGTAGCGGGCAGGAGGAGCACGTCCCCGAAGGCGACCGGAAGAGGCTCGAAGGCGCCGCCCGCGCCGGGAGCCAGGCTGCCGGAGCCCCCGACGACAACCAGGACGCGGGCGTGGCCGCCGGCGCCGAGGCGCCCCGCTTCCTCGAAGCGGTGCTCGCGCAGCTCGAAGTAGGGGCACTGCACCAGGCTGGCGGGCGAGGGGCCGCCCTCCGGCGCACGCACCGCCCGGCCCGGACCCAGGTCCCAGTCCACGACCCGGAGCGCCTGCTCCAGGTGCGTCTCCCGCGGACGCCCGTCCAGACCCACCCGGTCCCAGTCGTACATGCGGAAGGTGACATCGCTGGTCTGCTGGATCTCGGCCAGGATGACGCCGCCGCGGATGGCATGGGTCTGGCCGGCGGGGACGAAGACGCAGTCGCCGGGGGCGACCGGCACCTCGTGGAGGTGGCGCCGCACCCGGGAGTCCCCGGCCTCGGCTCGGAAGACCTCCGGATCCGTGCCCTCCCGGAGACCGCAGATCACCGACGGCGGGCCCTCGCGGACCGGGAAGGTGTCCAGGATGTACCAGGCCTCGGTCTTACCCACTCCGGTAGGCGAGAACGGCCCGTCGGGCGGATGGATCTGGACGCTCAGGTCGTCGCCGGCCTCGATGAGCTTCACGAGCAAGGGGAAACGGCCCGAGGGGTCGGGCCGGCTCGCCCCGAGCAACGCCGGCCCGTGCTCCTCCATGAGCTCGCGCAGACTCCGGCCGCCGAAGCGGCCTCCGCGCACCTGCGTCTCCTCACCTTGGACGTCGCTCAGCTCCCAGGTCTCGCCCAGGGGGCCTTCGAAGGGCAGCTCCAGGCCCAGCCGTCCGGCCAGACGCCGGCCGCCCCAGACCTTCTCCTTGAGGATGCGCTGGAAGAGGAGCGGCTCGGCGGGGGGAGCGGACCGGTCCATGGAGCGGGATTCTACGGGCGGCTCCGGCGGCCGTCCGGGCTACCATCGGGCCGCGCCCATGCTCCTCCTGCGCACCCTGCTCCTCGCCGGCCTCGTCGGTCTCGGCGCCTGGTGGACCTGGTGGTTCCACGACCTGAGCACCCGCCACAGCCAGGAACTCGCTGCGCGCGACCGCCGCATCGAGGCCCTCGAAGGCGACCTGGGCGAGGCCCGGGCCGAGAACGAACGCCTGCGCACCGCCCTGCGCCTCCTCAAGGTGGACCGCCGGCTGGCGCGCGTCGAGGTCCTCGACCAGGAGCCCTCGGAGGAGGAGCCGGAGCGGGTGCGCACCCGCATCCGCTGGCAGGAGGTCACCGAGGAGGACCTGCCCCTGGGTGAGGCCCGGATCTTCACCTTGGAGGGCGACACGATCTACCTGGACGCCCTGGTCATCAAGTTCGGCGACCAGTATGTCGAGCAGGGCGACGTCCTGCGCGGCACCTCCATCTGCCTCTTCCGCCGGATCTTCGGCGAGTACCAGGAGCCGAGCCAGGGCTTCCCCCTGGATCCGGTGGGCTCCCGGCCGCTCCCCTACCGTGGCGAGGAGGGTCGCGGGCCGGAGCAGGAGGACCTGTGGCGGCGCTTCTGGGAGTACGCCCACGACCGGGAGGCGGCCGAGGCAGCCGGCGTGCGGGCGATCCACGGCGAGGCGCCCTTCATGCGGGTGCGGGCGGGCCGGAGCTACCGCGTGGAGCTCCGCGCCAGCGGTGGCTTGAGCCTCGTCGCCGAGTAAGGCCGCCTTCAGAACCCGGCGCCAACGCCCTGGAGGAGCATCTTGCCTCCCGCCACCAGGAGGACGAGGGCCAGCAGCCGGCGCAGGGCAGCCGGACTCAGAAGGCGGCTGCCGAGGAAGGAACCGAGGCCGCCGCCCAGGCCGGCGGCCGCGACCAGCCCCAGGGCCGGCAGCGGGAAGGCGCCGGCATGGAGGACATGGCCGGCGAGAGCGGCCATGGAGTTGACGAGGATGAAGACCGCCGAGACCGCGCCGGCGGTCCGCGGCACGGCCCAGCCCTGGAGCAGGAGAACCGGGGTCAGGAAGACGCCGCCGCCGATGCCGATGAGACCGCTGAGCAGACCGATGGCGGCGCCCGTGGCCAGGGCCGCCGGCCAGCCGGGCGGGCGCAGCTCCTCCCGCGGCGCGGCCTGAAGAGCCAGGCGCAGGGCCGCCCAGAGGAGGGCGGCACCGACCAGGATCTGGAAGACGGGGAGCGGGAGCTGGATCGCCCCGCCGAGGAAAGCCGCCGGCACCGCCGCCAGAGCGAAGGGGAAGAACAGGCGCGGGCGGAAGTGACCGGCGCGGGCGAACTGCCAGGAGCCGAGGCCCGCCACCAGGATGTTCAGGAGCAGGGCTGTCGGGCGCATGAAGGCCGGCGCCAGGCCGAAGAGGGACATGACCGCGAGGTAGCCGCTGCCGCCGCCATGGCCGACGCTCGAGTAGAGCAGGGCCATGAGGCCGACGCAGGCGGCCAGGGGCAGGAGGACCTCGGCGGGCACGGAGGCCGTCCCTGCGAGCAACCCGGCGGACAAGAGCGCGGGCACGCCGGCCCGCCCTCAGGATCCAGCGAGGCCGCGCTCGAGCACGCGCCGGAGGCGGGCGTCGGGTTCGTCGTCCAGGCGCTCCTCCATGCGCCGGCGCAGGAACCGGGGATGGGCCGCCGCGGCGGCCACCGCCGCCCGGCGCAGGGGCTGATAGGGGGAGTCCAGGAGGGAGCGCACACGCACCACCACCGCGTCGCGTTCGGACTGCGCCTCAGCGAGCCAGGGCCGCAGGAGGTCCAGGGCCCGGGCGCGGACCGGGGTCGGATAGCCGCGGGAGGCCATCTGCAGCAGGGTGCCCCGGGTCACGGGATCCTGGAGGCGCCTCGCCAGGACCTCCATGGCCGCGAGGCGCAGGATCTCCCGGGGCGTGGAGGTCTCCAGCCACGGACGCAGGAAGGCGCGGAGCTCCTCGCCGGAAAGGAAGCCGGCCAGGGCGCGCAGGGCCCGGGCGCGCTCCGAGGGGCTGCGATGGGCGTTCTGGAGAACCTCCTCCAGGAGCATCCGCAGGCCGGGCTCGCGGGCGGCGGCGGCGGCCAGGAGGTCGAACCAGGCCCCGCGCGGGGCCGGCTCCTGCTCCTCGATCCAGGCGCGGCGCAGGCTCTCGGGATCGAGGCGGGCGCCGAAAGCCCCGAGGGCCCGCACAGCGGCCGCGCGCACCGCCGGCACCGGATCCTCGCGGGCCAGGCGCTCCAGCAGGCCCGGGTCGGCGGCGCCGGCCTCGCGCAGGGCGGCCAGGGCGGTGAGTCGGGACCGGGAAGTGCTGCCCTCCAGGGCGCGGGCGCGAGCGGCCTCCAGGGGCTCCTGGATGCGGATGCGCGCCGGCAGCCAGGCCTTCGGATCCACCTCGAGGAAGCGCACGGGCCGGTCGCCCGCAGGCAGCCGGAACTCGGCGCTCCGCCCCTCCATCCAGAAACGCTCGAGGGGACCTCCATCGCGACGCAGCTCGACGAAGAGCGGGAAGGCCACTGGCACGTCGGGTCCGGTCTGGGTCTGACGCACCTGGACGACGATCTCGCCGTCCTCGAGGTGCCAGTCCACCTCCAGCTCGGGGTAGCCCGGCGCGAAGAGCCAGGTATCGAACCAGTCGAACCAGTTCTCGCCGGTCACCGCCTCGACGCTGCGCCGGAAGGCGTCGGTCTCGACCGAGGTGAAGGCGTTCGTCGAGAGATAGTGGGCCAGGACCTGGCGGAAGCGGTCCTCCCCGATCCAGCCACGCAGCAGCTGCAGCCGCGCCGCACCGCCCGGATAGACCGTGCCGTCGAAGAACAGGTCCATGGGAGCACGGTAGGGGTACTTGACGACCGGGCGCAGGTTGTCGCCACGGCAGGCTCGGGTATAGGCATCGATGGTGTTGCCCATCCGCACCAGGAACTCGTCCTCGCCGTAGCGGTCCCGGAACCAGAGCTGGGTGAAGTAGGTGGCGAAGCCCTCGTTCAGCCAGACATGCGGCCATTCAGCACAGGTGACGATGTCGCCGAACCACTGATGCGCAGCCTCGTGGGCGACGAGTCCCTCGGCGGAGAACTCGCGGCGGAACTCCGGCGGCGCCAGGCTCCCGCGGGTGATCGTTGTGGCGGTCACGTTCTCCATGCCACCGTAAGGAAAGTCGCGGACGCAGGTCGTGGCGTACTTGTCCCAGGGGTAGCGGAATCGGGTGTACTCGCTGAAGAAGCGCAGGACGTCCGGCGTCGTCTCCAGGGAGATCCGGGCCCAGGCGGCGTCGTCGGGTTCGCAGACGTACCAGATCTCGACGTCCTGCCAGGCATCGTGCAGCACGGCAAAAGGACCGGCAGCAAAAGTGAAGAGATAGACCGGCATCTCCTCTTCCA
>JALUUN010000573.1 GCA_027021325.1 Planctomycetota bacterium | reverse complement strand
CGTCGGCCCTTTCCGTCTTGAAATGGCAGATCCAGGAACGAAATCAAGGACGGGATTGCGGACCGGTCCAGGCCCTCGCCGCCTTTCCGGAGGACCGCCGCTTTCTCTGGCTGGACCAGGGCCTGCACCTGAGCAGCCGGGATCCGCGGCGGGACCTGGAGCGGGCTCTCACCGCCCTGCCCGCCAACCGGGAGGCCTGGCACCTGGAGTGCCGGGCCGGCGCCGAGCCCACCGACGAGGATCTCCGCCGCCTCCTGCGCCGGGTGGACCTCCGCCCTGGCGACACCCGCTGATCGAACCTTCATCCATGCCCGCCCAAGCCCTCGACAAGAAGACCCTGGCCAGCCTGCGCAGCCTCATCGAGCGCGGCCAGAAGACGGGTGCCCTGCCCTTCCAGGAGATCGCCCAGGTCCTTCCCAGCCAGAAGGTGGATGTCCTGAACGCGGCCCTGGAACTCGTGGACCGGGCCGGCGTCCGGGTGCTCGACGAGGACGAGGAACAGGCCGGTCTGCCGGAGGTCACGGCCCCGATCCCGGTCTCGACCAAGCCCCTGGCGACGCCCGCGGAGCGCGCTGGCGGTGCCACGGCGGCCCCGGTCCTGGAGAAGATCGACGACCCGGTGCGGATGTATCTGACCCAGATGGGGGAGATTCCGCTGCTCACGCGGCAGGAGGAGATCTCCCTGGCGAAGAAGACCGAGGTGTCGCGCAAGGTCTTCCGGCGCCTGATCCTGGAGAGCGGCATGGCGCTGGATCTGGTCCTGGAGCTCCTGCGCCAGGTGCGCAACAGCGAGGTCGCCTTCGACCGCACCCTGAAGGTGAATCCCTCGGCCCAGGCGAATTCGAGCTTCGGGGTCATCCACTTCAACCGCCGCCTGAAGAAGCAGGCCGTGGCCGAGGACAGCAAGTCCGGGACCAGCGACATCGACGGCGGCGCCGGCTACGAACTGACCAAGCAGGATCTGGAGCAGCGCCTTGAGGGCCATTACCGGACTCTGGAGGACCTGGTGAAGGCGGCGCGGGTTTCCTACGAGATTGCCCTGGACAAGCGCCTCAAGAGTTCGGAGCGCCGCGTCTTCCAGACCCAGATGCGCGCCCGGCAGCGTTGCATGGCGGTCCTCACTGAGGAACTGCACCTGCAGGTGAACCTGGTCCAGGACATGATCCCCGTCCTCGACCGACGGCTGCGGGATTGGGAGGAGCTGCAGCAGCGCCTGGAGGAGTTCGACGCCGCCAAGAAGCGGACGCGCCTGGGCCGCGAGGAGTACGAGGACCTTCTGCGCCGCGCCCGGGCCCTGGAGGTCCGCGCCCTGGAGCCCTTGAGCTCCTACCGCGTGCGCATGCGCCGCATCCATCAGGCGGTCGAGGCCTACGATGACGCCAAGAAGAAACTGAGCTCGGGCAACCTGCGCCTGGTGGTCTCCATCGCCAAGAAGTACCGCAACCGTGGGCTCTCCTTCCTGGATCTGATCCAGGAGGGAAACACCGGCCTCATGAAGGCGGTGGAGAAGTACGAGTACCGCCGCGGCTACAAGTTCTCGACCTACGCCACCTGGTGGATCCGCCAGGCGATCACCCGCTCGATCGCCGACCAGGCTCGGACCATCCGCATTCCGGTGCACATGATCGAGACCATGTCCAAGCTGCGGGCCGTCCAGAAGCGGCTTCTGCAGACCATGGGCCGCGAACCGAGCATCGAGGAGATGGCCGAGGCCGCCGAGATCCCGGTCGAGGAGGCGAAGCGGGTCATGAAGATCGCCAAGCATCCGATCAGCCTGGACCGGCCCATCGGCGAGAGCGAGGACA
This sequence comes from Planctomycetota bacterium, assembly GCA_027021325.1. Taxonomy (GTDB): domain Bacteria; phylum Planctomycetota; class UBA1135; order UBA1135; family UBA1135; genus JALUUN01. The sequence continues at coordinate 5,178 of JALUUN010000573.1, read as the reverse complement.
GCTACTTCGGCGACTTCATCGAGGACGAGACCTCCGAGAACCCGGTGGAGCGCGCCGGCCAGGAGATGCTGAAGGAACGGATCAACGACGTCCTGGAATCCCTGACCTTCCGCGAGCGCGAGATCATCAAGCTGCGCTATGGCATCGGCGACGGCTACACCTACACCCTGGAGGAAGTCGGACGCATCTTCCGCGTGACCCGGGAGCGGGTGCGCCAGATCGAGGCCAAGGCGATCCGCAAGCTGCAGCACCCCATGCGGGCGCGCAAGCTGGTCGGCTTCCTGGACGGTGTCCAGGAGGCCTGAGCCGGGGCGACCCTTCCCAGGCACGGGCGGGCCGCTATCCTGGGCGGCGTGAGGGAACTCCTGCTCAGCCTGGTGCAGGCGCAGAGGCTCGACGAACGTCTGGCCACGCTGCGTCGCCGGGCCCGTTCCCTTCCCGAGGAACTCACGGAGCGCGAGGCTGCCCACGCCGCCCTGGAGGCGGAAGCCGAGGCGCTGGAGAACGAGCGCCGGTCGAGCCTCGCCCGGGCCCGGGAACTGGAGAACGAGGCGCGTTCCCACGAACAGCGCATCGAGCGTCTCGAGGAACAGGCGCGCAACCTGCGCGATGCCGGCGCCGTCGAAGTGGCGCAGCACGAGGCCGAGGAGCTGCGCGACCGCGTCGCCACCCTGGAGAACGAAGCGCTGGCGCTCCTGGAGCGAGCCGAGGAGCTCGCCGCCGAGCGTGACCGCTCCCAGGAGAAGGTCGAGGCTTCGGCCCAGGAACTGGCCTTGTTCCGTCGTACCGTGGCCTCCGACGAGGAATCGCTGCAGGCCGAGATCCTGGATCTGGAGCGGCGGCGCGAGGAGGTCCTCGGCCCGGCCACCGGGCGCCTCCGGGACCTCTACGAGAAGCTCCTCCCCAGCCGCAAGGGGCGGGCGCTCGCGCCCCTGCGCGGGGACAGCTGCGGCGGCTGCGGCATGGTGGTCCCGCCCAACGACCGCATTGGCGTGCGCCGCGCCCTCGAAGTGGTCCAGTGCCGCAGCTGCGCGCGGATCCTGGTGCATCCGGACCTGTGGAGCGAGGCGGCGGAGGGCGCGGCCGAGGGCGAGACGGCCCCCGGCGCCTGATCCCTGAACCCGTGCGGCCTCGGGGGCCGATAAGGTAGGAATCCGGACTCCGATTCCCTCCGCCATGACCCCCTCGCGCCTGCTTCCCGTCCTGCTCCTGGCCCTTCCCGTCCTGGCCCTCCCCGCAAGCGGCCAGGACCCGCCTCCGAGCCTCCGGGGCCAGCTCCCCAAGGAGGAGCTCGGCGTCCGCGCCTGGCTGGAGGCCTGGCCGGAGCGGGACGGCCGCGGGATCCGGGTCGCCGTCCTGGACACGGGCGTGGATCCGGGTCATCCCTTCCTGCAGGGCACCCCGGCGGGCGGGCGCAAGATCGTGGACTGGTACGACGTCACCACCGACGGCCGCCTGGACACCTCGACGGTGGGCGCCCTGGACGCGGACGGCTGCCTTCCGGGTCTCAGCGGCCGCAAGTTGCGGCCCGGCGGTCATGCCGTGGACGGCGCCGAGTTCCGTCTCGGCCTCATCGACGCCGACTGGCTGCCCGATTCTCTTGCCGGCCGCATCCTGGAGGAGCGCCGCCGGCGCTTCGAGGAGGAGCAGGAGCGCCGCGTGGAGGCCGCTCTGCTCGAGGGCCATCCGGCTCCCGAGCCCGGGGAGTTCCAGGATCCCGGCCCTCGCTACGACGTGGTCCTGGTGCGCGCGCCCGGCGCGGACTGGAAGGTCGTCGTGGACACCGACGAGGACGGCGACCTCGGTGAGGAGCGCGCCCTGCGCGGCTTCCGCGAGAGCGGCGACTGGGCGACCCTGGGTGCCGGCGCGCTCCTGAACTTCGCCGTCCAGGTCGAGGACGGAGGCGACCGCTGCCAGGTCTTCTTCGACACGAACGGGCACGGCACCCACGTCGCCGGCATCCTCGGCGCCTGGGCCGGCCCCGGGAGCCGGCTGAACGGCCTGGCGCCCGGCGTCGAGATCGTCGCCATCAAGATCGGGGACGGGAAGTTCGGCGGCGCGACCACGGGCTTCGCCATCGCCAAGGCCCTGGACCTGGCCCTGGAGAGCGGCTGCCAGGTCGCCAACATCAGCTTCGGCGGGTCGAGTTTCTTTGCCGACGGCCGCGAACCCGACAGCCGCGTTCTGGAAGAGGCGGTCCGCCGCGGGCTGGTCGTGGTCACCTCGGCGGGCAATGAGGGGCCGACCCTGAGCACCGTGGGCGCTCCGGGCACCTCGCCCGCGGCCATCGCCGTGGCCGCCGCCATCGGTCCGGACACCGCGCGGGTGAACTACGGCAGCCTGGGCCGCCCGGGACCGCTCCTCTTCGACTTCTCGAGCCGCGGCCCCCTGCCCGGCGGCGGCCTCGGCGTGGATTTCACGGCTCCCGGCGCGGCCCTCAGCTCGCTCCCGTCCTGGCTCCTGACGCCGGCGGAGAACTTCAACGGCACTTCCATGGCGGCGCCCCAGATCACCGGCCTGTGTGCCCTGCTCCTCGGCGCCGCCCGTGAGGAGGGGCTCGCCGTGGACCCGCCGCTCCTGCGCCGCGCCCTGCGCCTGGGTTCGGTGCGGCTGGAGGGCTTCGAGGGAATCGAGCAGGGATTCGGCATGCCCCGCGCCGGGCGCGCCTGGGAGGCCCTGCAGCGGCTGGCGGCGAGCGGCCGCGAGGAGATCGGGGTCCGGGTACGGGTCGAGAACCCCCATGGCGCGGGCGGCGGCATCTACGAGCGACGGCTCGCGGTCCGCGACCGTGTCTTCGAGCGTCTGGTCCGGATCGAGCCGGACTTCGCGCCGGACGCCGCGCCGGAGCGCAAGGCGGGCTTCCTGCGGACCTACCGGCTGGAGGCCGAGGACGACTGGATCGAGATCCCGGATGCGGTCTACCTGAGCGCCGGCGGCCGTGCCTTCCCCGTGCGCGTGGATCCCCGGCGCCTGCGCCCGGGTCTGAACGCCTCGTGCATCCTCCTCTGGGACGTCGAGGCGGATCCCTCCCTGGGGCCCGATGCCGTCGTGCCGGTCACCCTGATTCTGCCGGAGCGGACCGAGGCCGCTGGCGACCACGAGCTGCACCGGCGTTTCGAGATCGTGCCGGGCGGGCTGGAGCGCACCTTCGTCGAGGTGCCGGCCGGGGCGACGGTGGCGCGGGTGCGCCTGCATCAGGAAGGACCCGGGCGCAACGAGTTCCGCACCGGTGCCGGCTCGGTGAGCGGCTTCCGCTACTCGGGACAGCGGCAGGTCCGCGGCCGCTTCTTCCTCGAGGACGGCTCCAGCGCCGAACAGAGCGTCCCGGTGGAGCCCGGCACCGTGCTGGAATACACGGTCGCCTCGCGCTGGTCCGTGAACCGGCCGGTCCGTCTGGACCTCGAGATTCGCTTCGAGGGGCTCGTCGGACAGCACGAGGAGTGCGTGGTGCCTGCCGGACAGGGCATGGCCTGGTATGCGGTGAAGTCCCTGCTCCGGACCGAGCGCGGCGTCCGGGCGCGGGCCGTCGTCGAGGGCGTGGCGCAGCCGGTGACCGCGCCCATGCGTATGGAACCGGATCCCATCCGCAGCCGTGTCCTCGGCGGCCACGCCCTGTTCCACGGGGTCGTGGAGTGGCCGGTGACCGTGCCCGAGGGGGCGAAGCTGAGCCTGCGCACCCCGAGATCCCTGCAGACGACGGAGGTCCGCGAGGACCTCATGTTCGAGGCCGTGGACGCCTCCGGGAAGGTCATCCAGCGCAAGGTGGTCGAGGAACTGGAGACCGCCCTGGATGCCCTCGCACCCGGCGACTACCTCTTCCGCCTGCGCTATCCCTCCCTTGGCCGGCATCCCCTGGAGGCGCGTTTCGCCGGGGTGGAGCTGCGCATGAGCCGCACGCCCGTGACCCTGCCCCTGGACGGGGACCTCCTGGACGCCTTTCGCGGCCGCGGTGCCCTCGGCGGTCTGACGATCCCCTTCGGCGGAGCGCGCAGCCTCGGCGCTCGTGTGCCCGAGCTCGAGCCCCTGGCCGACGGCGCCTGGTACTACGGCAGCCTGCGCTTCGAGAACGCCTCCGGCACGCTCCTGGAGGTTCCGCTCCGGATCGAACGTCCGGGTGGCGCGGAGGCCTCGCCGCCGGCCGCCGAAGTCAGCCGTGGGGGCGCGGCCCCTGCTGAGGCCGGCAGCGGCCTGCGGCGGGTCGCCCGGGGGTTGCGCTCCCTCCTCGAGGAGATCCTGGGCGGCGCCTAGACTGGCCCCGTGGGGCCGCGCCTCGCCCTCTGCGGCAACGTCTTTCCGGGCGAAAGCCTGGCGGAGGTGGAGGCTGCCCTCGACGGTCCCGTGCGGGAGTGGGCCGGGCGGGTGTCCGAGGCTTCCCTCGGCCTCTACCTCGCCGCCGGCGCCGCGCGAGAGGCGGCCCGGGAGCCGGAGTGCCTGCGCCGGCGCCTCGAGGGCCTGGGGCTCCGGGTCTGGACCGCCAACGCCTTCCCCTTCGGCGGCTTCCATGGCCGGCGCGTAAAGGAACGAGCCTTCCTTCCGGACTGGCGGGATCGTGCCCGTCTCGAGTTCACCTGCGATGTGGCCCGGGTGCTGGCGGTCTGCCTGGAAGGTCGGGAGAGCACCGGCTCGCTCAGCACCTGCCCCCTGGGCTATGGCACGCCGGCGCGCCGGGACCCTCTCGCCGCCGACCACCTGCGGCGGGCGGCCGACTCCCTGCGCCGCCTGGAGGAGGAGCATGGCGTGCGCCTCGTTCTCGCCCTGGAGCCCGAACCCGACGGCGCCTTCGAGCGCCTGGGCGACCTCCTTTCCTGGCTGGAGGCCCTGGAGGAGGACCAGGATCCCGCCGGCCGCCGCCTCGGAGTCTGCTGGGATCTCTGTCACGAGGCGGTGGTGGGGGAGGACCCCGGGGAGACGGCGCGCCTGCTGCGCGCCTCGCCGGTGCCCGTGGGCAAGGTCCAGGTCTCCTCCGCCCTGTGGATCCGGGAACGGCCGGGTGGAGACGCCCTGCGCCGGCTCCAGGTCCTGGCCGCCGACCCCTGGTTCCATCAGGTGCGCGCCCGCACGGCCCTCGGGACGCGGGCCTGGCCGGACCTCGCGCCCTTCCTCGCCGACCGTGAGGCCCACGGCGCCCTGGAGGAGGTCCGCGTCCACTGTCATGTCCCCCTCACCGCGGGCGAACTC
>JALUUN010000572.1 GCA_027021325.1 Planctomycetota bacterium | reverse complement strand
GAGCGTAGCCGCCAGGCTCTCTGCGGTATGGGCCGTGTCGAGGACCACGCGCCGCCCGCCAGGGGCGCGGCCCTCCTCGTAGCGGCCCGGGATCCGCAGCGCCTCCGCCGGCAGGTCCTGGAGGGCGCAGGCCGCCCCCTCGGCCGGCGCCCAGCCGCGGCCGAGGACCTGGAGCAGGAAGACCGCGAAGGCGTGGTTGCGGCGCAGGCCCTCCTGGGGCCAGGGCAGATCCGGGCGGACCGGCACCTCCTGGGGCAGCTCGTGCAGCGGCTCGCCGAGGTCCCGGGCCACCTCGAGGAGCACCGGCCGTGCGGGATGGTCCTTGGAAAGAGCCGAGAAGAGCCACGCCCCGGACCGGAAGATGCCGGCCTTCTCCCGGGCGATGTCCTGCAGGCGCGGGCCGAGGACCTCGGCATGCTCGCGTTCGATGGAGGTGACCGCAGCGGCCTCCTTTCCAGCGACGGCGTTCGTCGAGTCCAGGCGGCCGCCGAGCCCGGTCTCCAGGATCCAGACCTCCGCTCGGGCCTCGCGGAAGGCCAGGAGCGCAGCCACGGTCAGGAGGTCGAACAGCGTCTCCTCGCCGGTCGCCGCCTCCAGGACACGCGCCAGGACCGGCTCCAGAAAGGCGTCCCCGGCCGGCGCGCCGCCGATCCGGATACGCTCGCTCCAGTCCACGAGGTGCGGCGAGGTGTAGAGGCCGGTGCGCAGTCCGGCGGCCCGGAAGCCGCGCTCCAGGAGATGGCAGAGGCTTCCCTTCCCCTTGGAGCCCGCCACATGCAGGATGCGGGCCCCCGACTCGGGCCGGCCGAGGCGCTCCAGGAGACGGGACGGCGGCCCCAGGTCCAGGCGCCCGTGGGACCTGCGGCGGGACCGCTCCAGGTCCAGGCGTCCGGCGAGGCCCGGCCACAGGGTTCCGGGAATCCTGCTCATGGCCCTGGCCGGCGGCGGCCATTCTTCCCGAGACCGTCGGCCCTCCGTCCGATAAGAATAAAGGAGATCGCAATTCCACCGAGCCGCGGATCATGACCCGAGCCTACGCACCCGCCGATCTCGGCGACCTCGGCCTCCGGCACGAGGTCGGGGTCTTCGTGTACCGCTCCAGCCCCGGAGGGCTCCTCTACCTCCTCCTCCATCCCCACCCCCGGCCCGAGGAGGTCTGGCGTCCGGTCGTCGAGCCCGTCGGCCTGGACGAGGACCTGGAACAGGCCGCTTTGCGCGGGGTCCGCCAGGAGACCGGCCTGAACCGCGCCTGGGATCTCGTGCCGGCCGGCACCGGCCTGGTCCAGCATGTCGGGGACCTCCAGCTCGTGCAGTGGGCGGTCGGCTTCCAGGTGCGCAGCCGCCGCATCCAGCTGCGGACGCGGCCGACCGTGGCGGGCAGCGCCTGGCGCCCCTTCGAGGCGGCGCTGCGCAGTCTCGCCACCGAGCTCCACCGCCAGAACCTGCTCCTCCTCCACAGCCGCCTGACCGCCGCCTGAGAGAGGGCTCACGGCTCGCGCCGCCGCCGCTCCGCATCCCGGACCATGCGCCGCCAGAGGGCCCGGGCGCGGAGTTCCTTCTCCAGATCCCAGGCCGGAGCCCCGGCGATGCGGCTGCCGTCGGGGACATCCGCGGCGATCCCGGACAAGGCCGCCACCTGGACTCCGCGGCCGAGGGTCAGGTGGCCGCCGGTGCCGGCCTTGCCGCCGAGGATCGAGTCGTCCCCGATCTGCGTGGAGCCCGCAAGGCCCACCTGGCCGCAGAGAATGACGCGGCGGCCGAGGACGCAGTTGTGGCCGATCTGCACCAGGTTGTCGATCCGGCTGCCCGCACCGATGCGTGTGGCGCCGAAGGTCGCCCGGTCGATACAGGTGCCGGCGCCGATCTCGACATCGTCCTCGACGACCACGGTTCCGGTCTGGGGGAACCTGCGGTGGCGCTCGCCGTCGAAGACGTAGCCGAAGCCGTCCGCTCCAAGGACCGCGTTGGCGTGGATGCGGCAGTCCGAGCCCACGCAGACGCCACGCTCCAGGACGACGCCGGCGTGCAGGACGGTGCGCGCGCCGACCCGGACGCCCTCGCCGAGGTAGACGCGGGCGACGAGGCGCGCTTCCTCCCCCACTTCGGCTCCGTCCTCGATCACGCAGCCGGGCCCGATCTCGGCCGAGGGATGGACGCGGGCCCCCGCCGCCACCACCGCCGCCGGGTGGATGCCGGCCCGCGGAGACGGCTCGGGGTGGAACCACTCCTGGAGGCGGGCAGCGGCGAGCTGCGGCGCCGGGGTGCGCAGGATCCAGCGCCCTGGAAGCTCGATCCCCGGCGGCAGGAGAACGAGACCGGCGCGGCTCGCGGCAAGTTCCTCCTCGCCCGGGGCTCCGCGGTCCAGGGGGCCGGCGCCGCCGGGCTGATAGAAGGCGGCCTGCTCCGGCCCCGCACTGCGGAGTTCCCGGACCCCGGCGATGGCAGGCTCCGGCCCCTCCCCCGGCTCCAGGGGCGCGTCCAGGAGCCGGGCGATCTCCGAGGCCGGGACCGGCGGACGCGCCGGCGGCAGGCCGGCGGCGGAAGGCGGATCGGGGGGCGTCAGGCTCATGGCGCTGCCGGGGCGCCGGCGCTCCAGGCCCACCAGGCCGTCGCCGCCCAGAGCAGGACGAGGGCGAGACCGGTTCCCGGCCCGTACAGGCTACGGCCGGGCACGCGGCGCGCGGCGAGGACCGGTGGCAGGAGCACCAGGGCGGAGAGCAGGTTGGCGAGGAGCTGGGGTCGCAGGCCCTGACTGTCCACAGGCACCCGCGCCACCAGAAGGACGAGTCCTCCGACGAAGAGGAAGTTGAACAGGTTGCTTCCCAGGAGGTTGCCGAGGACGGCGTCCACGTAGCCGAGACGGGCGGCGCGCAGGGAGGTGAGGAGTTCCGGGGCGGAGGTACCAACGGCGGTGACCAGATAACCGGCGAAGCCCTCGGACCAGCCCAGGCGGCCGGCCAGGCCCAGGGCGCCGGAGACAAAGAGCCGGGAGGCCGCGGCCAGGAGGACGAAGCCGGCCAGGGCCACGGCGGCATCCCGGCCGAGGCCGGGCCGCCTCGCGCGGGAAGGCCCGGGCCGGGTCTCCAGGACGGCAAGGGGCCTGCGCGCGAGACCGAGGGCCAGGGAGGCCGCAAAGCCGGCAAGAAGCAGACCGCCGAGGAAGGGCGGGGCCGGTCCCCGCTCCCAGCCGAGAGCGGCTCCGGCCAGGATCGCGAGTCCGGCGAAGAGACCGACGGCGGCGGTGGAGAGACCTCCCGAAGGAACCCCCTCGCGGCCGCGCACCGCGAGGAGCAGCCCGAGCACCAGGAAGACGTTGAAGGCGTTCGAACCGAGGACGTTGCCGAGAGCGAGGTCCGGGTGCTGCGGTGCGGCAGTCAGGCTGACGAAGAACTCCGGCAGGGAGGTGCCGAGGGCCAGGAGCAGGAAACCGCTCATCCAGGCCGGCCAGCCCCAGCGCCCGGCCAGGGCCATGGAACCGCGAACCGCGAGTTCGGCGCCCGCCAGAAGACCGGCCAGCCCGGCGAGGAACAGGAGGAGGTCGAACACGAGCCGGCCTAGGATAGGACCGTGCCTGCCCAGCGACCCGGAGACCGGAGGCCGGTGATCGGCCTCACCGTCGAGCTCCTGGAGCCGCCCCTCTATCCGGGCCGGCGCCGCTTCCAGCTCTTCACGGACTATCTCCCCTGCCTGCGCGCGGCCGGGGCGGTTCCGCTCCTGATCCCGACCGACGCCCCGTCCGAGGACATCCCGGCCTGGTTCCGCCGGGTGGACGGCCTCCTCCTCACCGGCGGCGACGACCTCGACCTGCGGGCCCTGGGCGGGCCGGCCCCCGTCGAGGAGTGCAAGCCCGTGCCGGCGGCCATGCAGGCCCTGGAACTGGCCCTGGCCCGCGGCGCCCTGGAGGAAGGCCTGCCGGTCCTCGGCATCTGCCTGGGCATGCAGATCCTGGGCGTCGCCCGGGGAGCGGGCTACATCCAGCACCTTCCCGGAGCCGGCGCCCATACCGGCGGCCGGCGTCACGCGATCCGCCTGGCGGAAGACAGCCGTCTGGCCGCCCTGCTCGGCGCCACCCGGGCCGAGGTCCCCTCCTTCCATCACCAGGCTCTCGCCGACGCCGGCGCCTGGACCGCCTGCGCCTGGTCGGAGGACGGTGTCCTCGAGGGGATCGAGGATCGGGACCATCCTTTCGCCGTGGGCGTGCAGTGGCATCCCGAGCGCGATCCGGAGAGTCCCTTCACGCGTGGCCTCTTTTCCGGTTTCGTGGCAGCGGCGCGGGCCTACCTTGGGCGCCGCGGGAAAGCCGCCTCCGCCGGCCCCCGGCAAGCCTGACTCGATGGACCGACAGTCCCGCCTGCGACAGCTCGAGAGCCAGCGCCGGGCCGACCGCCGGCGGATCCTGCTCCTGGTCGCCGCCCTGGCCCTGGTCCTGGTGGTCTGGCAGCAGGTGCGCGAACGCGCGGAGGCGCCGGCCGAGGAGACCGTCCGTCAGGCTCCCGAGACCCTGGTGGCCCTGCCGGAGATCGAGCGCGCGCGCCTGGAGCCGGTCGAAGATGCCACCCCCGAGGACCGGGTGGTCCTCGAGCCCGAGCCCTTCCAGTACCTCGCCCGCATGGGCGTGGCCCTGCTGCCGGCCCACCTGCGCCATCTCGGCGAGCCCGCCATCCCCTTCGACCGCATCGAGGAGGAGTCCGAGACCCTCCGCGGCGAGGCCTACCGGGTGCGCGGAGAGCTCCTCCACGCCGAAACCCTCCGGCGCACTCCCGAGGCGCGCCCGGAGTTCTGGTGCTGGATCCGCGACGACCAGGGGCACGACGTCTTCTTCGTCTCCCTGCAGATCCCGGAGACCCTCTTCGCCGGCGACAACTACGTGGTCGCCGACGGCTGGTTCTACAAGATCTACACCCAGGAGCTCCCGGACCCGGAGACCGGCGAGCGGCGGCCGGTGACGGCGCCGCTTCTGATCGGCCCGGAGCTGCGCCCCTCCTGGCGCCGGGCCGGGCCCGCCACCGAACCGGACCCCTCCATCCTGCGCCACGTGGTGGATGCGGAGTTCGGCCAGGCCACGGACCTCAACGCTGCCGCCCTCTGGCACCTCATGAACATCGCGCGGACCCGGGCGCAGGACGCCGAATGGCTGGAGCGCATGTACGCCGAGGCCCCGGCCCTCGATCTCGACCTCCTCCAGAAGCTGGCCCGGGAACCGGAGCTCTACCGCGGCAAGGCGATGATCGTGGCCGGCCGCTGCCTCGCCAGGTCCGTGGAGACCAAGGCGGCGGGAGAGAACCCCCTGCGCCTGGACTGGGTCACCGACGGCTACCTCGGCAGCACCGAACTCGGCGCCATGCCGGTGCACGTCTTCGCTCCCGAGGAGAGCATCCTGAGCACCCGGCGGATCCGCCACTATCTCGCCTGGTTCCTGCAGATCGAGAGCTACACCGACAAGGAGGGCAACCAGCGCCGGGCGCCGGTGTTCGTCACCGCCAGCTACCGCGAGGTCGAGACCGAACCCGCCCCCTTCTACTACCAGATCCTCTGGCTGTTCCTGGGCCTGATCGTCAGCCTCGGCGTCTTCCTGGCGTGGATGATCCGGCGGGACCGGGAACGGGCCCGGGCGCTGGCGCGGGAACGCCGGGCGCGGCACTCTCCGGGAGCCGGTCCGGAGCCGCCTCGGGAGGCGGAAGGCGAATGACGGGCACAGGGATCTCCCCCGTCTACGGGCGCAACGTCCTGCCGGCCCTCCTGCGTTCCGCCCTCGGCGCCCTGGACCCGCCGGCCAGCTCCATCCTCGTCCTCCTCGACCAGGGGGCCCGGGAGGCGGTGCGGCCGCTCCTGGAGACCGGGCTCCAGGATGCCGGTTGTCCGGTGCAGTGGCTCGAATGGCGTGCCCGCGAGGCCGACAAGCGGCTCGCGGCCCTGGAGGAGCTCGCCCGCCAGGCGGTGCGCGAGGGCCTGGACCGCCAGAGCCTCCTCCTGGCTGCGGGCGGCGGCGTCACCACCGACCTCGGCGGGCTCCTGGCGGCCCTGCTCCTGCGCGGCATCCGCTGGATCGCGGTGCCGACCACCCTGCTCGGTATGGTGGACGCGGCCCTCGGCGGCAAGACCGCCGTGGACCTGCCGGAAGGCAAGAACCTCCTGGGGGCCTTCCACCTGCCCGAGGCGGTCCTGGCCGACGTCCAGGTCCTGGAGAGCCTGCCCGAACGGGAGTGGCGCTGCGGCCTGGGCGAGGTCCTGAAGTCGGCCCTCCTCGAGGGGCCGGAGCTCCTGGCCGAACTGGAGGCGGCCGAGCCGGCGGATCTGTACCGGCCGTCGGACGTCTCGCTGCGTCTGGCGACGCGCTCGGGCATGGTGAAGGCCGCCATCGTCGAGGAGGACTTTCGCGAGAGCGGACGCCGCAAGCTCCTGAACCTGGGCCACACCTTCGGCCACGCCCTGGAGACCGCCGCCGGCTACGAGGGCCTGGCCCACGGCGAGGCCGTGGCCCTCGGCATCCTCTGCGCCCTGCGCATGGCCGACGAACTGGGAATCGCCGAGCACGGTCTCTCCGCCCGGGTGCGGCAGCTGGTCGCGCGCATGGGCCTGCCCTCCCGCTACCCCGGAGCGCTGCCGGCCCCCGCGGACCTCGCCTCGTTCCTGCGCCGCGACAAGAAGGCCCGCGCCGGACGGCTGGACCTGGTCCTGCCGGTCCGGCCCGGCGAGTGCATGCTGGTCCAGGGGATCGAGCCGGCGGTGGCGGCAGCGGTCATCCAGCGCGAGCTCGGCGGCGGCGAGCCGGCGGCGGGAAATCCTGGCGGGTCCGGGTCCGCGCCGGTCTAATCTCGGGGATTCCGCCCCCGCGGAAGCCGCTCCCATGCCCCGCAGGGACGACCTCGAGAGCATCCTCCTCATCGGGTCCGGGCCCATCGTCATCGGCCAGGCCTGCGAGTTCGACTATTCCGGAACCCAGGCGGTCAAGGCCCTGAAGGAAGAAGGCTACCGGGTCACGCT
>JALUUN010000571.1 GCA_027021325.1 Planctomycetota bacterium | reverse complement strand
GCTCGGACCTCGAGCAAGGACATCTCGGACCCGAACAAGCACATCGTCCTCTTCGACGAGAACAACAGTACCGGCCTGTTTCCCGCCGGCAGCGGCATCGTTGCCATGACCCCGATCTGGTACCAGCCTTCCAGCGGTCAGATCACCGACGCGGACATCGTCTTCAACGGCAAGGACTGGAGCTGGGCGACGGACGGGAATCCGGGGGCCTTCGACGTCCAGGATGTCCTGACCCACGAGATCGGTCACTTCATCGGCCTCGACCACAGCCCCAGCATCTCCGCCTCCCTCTGGCCCTACGTCAGCACCGGCCAGTACCTGCACCGGAGCCTCAGCACCGACGACCAGGCCGGGGTCATCGCCATCGCCAGCAAGGGCCAGGATGCGGTGCTCAAGGGCAAGGTGCGCAAGAACAACGGCAACGACCTGAAGGGTGCCTTCGTCGCCGCGGTGCGGGTGGATGACGGCCGCATGGAGGGTTCGGCCCTGAGCGGCGAGGACGGCACCTGGAAGATCCGCGGCCTGTCCGGCGGCGACTACTACCTCTACGCCGCCCCGGTGGAAGGAGGCTTCACGAGCGGCAACCTGACCGGAGACGGCACGGTGCAGGTGAGTTTCGGCGCCGACTTCTACGGCGGCCACGAGAATCCGACGCCGGTCAGTGTCCAGGCCGGGAAGACCAAGGACATCGGATCCTGGAGCCTGCGGCCGAACAGCGCCCTGAAGGACAATGCCTCGACGCCGGTCGTGGTCGAGCAGGGGAGTGTGGCCAACCTGACGATCTGGGGCGAGAACTTCGACGCCACCATGGACATCTGGGATCTGGCGCCGGGAATCACCCTGAGCAATGTGAGCAGCGGTTCCTCCTGGATCCAGTGCACCGTCTCGGTCGCCTCGACCTGCCCGGAGGGGGAGTACGACCTCTACCTTTCCGACGACCTCGGGGACTTCGAGGCGGTCTCCGGGATCCTGACGGTGGTGCCGCCGCGGCCGGTCCTGAGCGCTCTGGACGTCACGCTGGGCTCCGACCTCGGCGGGACCTCGGTCACCCTCAGCGGCACGAACCTCCCGGCCGAGGGCTATGTCCTGTTCGGCGGCAAGGAAGCGGACTCGGTCAGCTGGGTGGACGCCCGAACCGTGGTCGCCGTGACGCCGCCCCACCCGCCGGGGACGGTGGACGTCTCGATCCACGCGGCGAGCGGCCAGCAGAGCCGTCTGGAGAACGCCTTCACCTTCGCCGCCGTCCCCAACCTCGACTCCCTGTTCCCGGAGGCCGGGCAGACCAGCGGCGGCACGACGGTGATCCTGAATGGCACCGGCTTCGCCCCCGAGATCGTGGTGGGGATGGGCGGGACCCCCGCGACGGTGGAGTACCTGAGCGACAAGCTGCTGCGCGTCACGACGCCGGCCCATGCCGCCGGGACCGTGGACCTGACCCTGCAGAACCCGGGCGGCGAGGTGGTCACGGTCCCCGGTGCTTTCACCTTCACGAGCAATCCGGACCCGGTGGTCTCCGCCCTGACGCCGGGGAGCGGTGCCTCCACCGGCGGCAGCCGCGTGCGCATCCTGGGAGAGAACCTGGGCGAGACCTGGACCGTCCGCTTCGGTGTGGATCCCGTGACCGCGGCCGGCGGCAAGGACGCCCAGGAAGTCCTGGTCCTCGGCGCCTCTGAGGTCGAGTCCGTGACCCCTGCCTGGCAGCCCGGGGAGTACGGGGTCCTCGTGATCCTGCCGAGCGGCCAGGGTGCCATGGCGCCGGCGACCTTCCAGTTCCAGGCCCAGGCCTCCTCCTCCAGCGGCGGGGGCGGCGGCTGCGGAGGGGTCGCCACCGGCGGCGGGGCGGCGACGGCCGACGGCCTCCTCTACGTCCTGCTCTTCCTGGTCTTCTGGGCCGGCCGCCGCCGCCGGTAGGCGCGGGCGCCGGGGGCGGCTACCCTCCTCCCCTGGCCATGCCCGAGTCCCCGGAGGATCTCCTGCGCCATCCCGTGGTGGCCGTCGACATCGAGGTCGCCGGTCTCGAGTGGGAGGAGGTGGACGAGGCCACCCGCCACTACCTCCTGGCGCGCTTCCCCGACCAGGAGGGCCGCGAGTCCATCCGCAACCGGCTCGCCCTGGTGCGCGGCCTCGGGCGCGTCGTGGCCATCGGCGTCTGGAACGTGGACCAGGATGCGGGTGCGGTCCTCGCCCACGGCAGCGGCAACCGCTGGCAGGAATTCGAGCCCTGGCCCGGCACCCGGGTCTGGCGCGGCAACGAACGCGAGATCCTGGAGCAGTTCTGGGGCTGGTGCACGAAGTGGGGGACCATCGTGACCTACAACGGCCGCTCCTACGACGGCCCGGTCCTGATGACCCGTTCGGCCATGCTCGGCATCGCTCCGACGCGCATGCTCGCCGGTTACCGCTACAGCCTGAGGGAGCACTGCGACCTCATGGAGGTCCTGCACTTCCAGGGGCGGCGCGGGAGACCTACAGCCTCGACTACTGGTGCCGGCGTTTCGGCGTCGAGTCGCCGAAGGGCAAGATGGACGGCGCCCAGGTCGCCTCGAAGGCCCGCGAGGGCCGCTACGACGAGATCGCCGAGTACTGTCTGCGGGATACCCGGGCCACCGCGGACCTCTTCCGCAGGCTCCAGACCACCCTGATCCCCCTCTTCCGCTAGGCTCGCCCTCCTCCCGGGTGGGTCCCTAGGATGAGTCTCGTCGTGTTCCGGTCCGCCGCTCCGGCCCTGGCCTTCGCCTCCTTCCTCACGGCCTGCGGCGCCGGCGAGACCGGCCCGCCGCCGCTGCCGGAGCGCTACGAGCAGGCGGTTCCGGAGCTGCCGGGCTGGGGCTTCCGCCTGGGGATCGGCCGGCCGGCGGAGCGCCGGGCCTGGCTCCTGGCGGGTGAGGAGCCCGAACCCTGGTTCTGGCTCGGCGTGGAGGATGGTCCGTCCCGGAGGGTGAGCCTCGGCGCCTCGAAAGAACTGCCCGAGCCCGCCACCTCCACCGCCCTCTACCCGGCCGGCGTGGTCCTGGCGGAGGGCCGGCCGCGCAGCCTGATCCGGGCCCTGGTGCCGGATCTCTGGCCCTTCCTGGAGGGGATCCCGGCCCTTATGGCCCTGCGCTTGGCCTCCCTGCCGCCGCCCGAAGACGAGGCCACTGCCTGGTGGACGGCCCTCGGAATCTCCCAGAACCAGGCCCTGGTCCGCTTCCTCGCCGCCCTCCTCCAGGGGCGGCTCGAGGGGGCCCTCCTGGAGGAGGGCCCCTCCCTGCTCCTGGACCTCCGCCTCCGCCCCGAGCCGGCTCTCTCTTCCGTCCCGGCCCGCGCCGGCTGGGTTCCCGAGGATCTCCCCGAGGGCCTCGGCTTCGTGCGCCTCCAGCTTCCCGCCGCGGTCCTGCTCCCGGCCGCCCGTGCGTGGATCGACGACCAGGGCTTCCTCGAGGCCGCCCACCCGGCAGGCGACTACGTCGTGGAGGGACATCTCCTGGTCCTCGACGGAGAGTTCGGCTTCCTCATCGCGCTCCCGCGGGACTGGGCACCGCCTCCCGGGGACTGGACGCGCTCCTTCGCCGCCGCTTTCGCCGCCGGCGTCCAAACGCTGCCCCCGGAGTTGGGGGTCCCCGCCCTCTCCGCCCGGATCCTCGAGCACGGCAACAGCCACCTCTGGAGCTTCGGGAGTCCGGTCTTCCAGGCCGCCCTCAGGGAGTCCCTGACCCGGCGCCGTCCGCCCCCCTTCGCCGGGCGCCGGCCCTCCTGGCTCGGAGCCGGTCTCTTCGCCCACTTCGACCTGCGGACCCTGCAGCAGCAGGCCGCCTCGCGGCTGCCGGTCCGCACGCCCTCCTTCCTGAGCCGGGCCAGTGCCCGCGCTCAGATCGCCGAGTTCCTGGTCTGGCCGGAAGGCGGCGGGCTTCGTGTGCACGCTCGCTGGCCGCGGCCCGAAAGCCTCGTCGAGGTACGCGGCCTGGAGGCGGTGGACCTCCTGGGAGGCCGGTGGCCGGAACAATGGCTCCTGGATCTCCTGCGCCTGGCCGGCGTCTCCCTGGAGGATCTGAAGCCCCTGGAGGAGGGCTGAAGCCGTGGCCTCGCTCGCGCGCAACACCCTGTACCTCACGGGCGCCCGCCTTCTGGACGTCACCCTCTACGCCCTCTTCGGGCTGATCCTGCCGCGCCATGTCAGTACCGAGACCAACGGCGTCTACAGTCTGGTCTCGACGCTGCTCTTCTTCGGGAGCATGGCCGCGTCCTTCGGGATCCCCCTGGTCTTCGTCCGCTCCGTCGCCCGGCATCCCGAGCGCTCCGCCCGACTCTACGTGGATGCCCGCACGGCGATGCTCGGCGGCGCGGCCCTGGCCGGTGTGGGCATGCTGGCCTGGGTCCTCCTGGAGCAGGGGGTCCAGGGCGAGGCCGACCCCAGCCGCTACCACTTCGTTGCCTTCGCCATCGCCATTCTCTTCTGCGACGCCCTCTCCATGGCGGCGGAGTCCCTCTTCCAGGCCCACGAGGAGATGGTCGTGCCGGCCCGGGTCAGCGTGCTCACGGGCCTGCTGCGGGCCGGCGGGGGAATCGCCGCCCTCCTGCTCCTGTCCCCGGGGGTGCCGCCCGCGGGCGCCGCCCCGGACTGGGGGCGCGGGTCCCTCTACGGGGTCTATGCCTGCTTCCTCCTGGGTGCCGGGATCCGCGCCTGGTTCCTGCCGCGCATGGCCCGGCGGCGCTTCCTGCCGGGCGAACTGCCGCGCCCCGAGGCGGCCTCGGCCTGGAGCCTGCTGCGCGAGTCCCTGGGCGTGGCCCTGTTCCGGATGCTGCGCATGGTCCGGAACCGGATCGACATGCAGCTCCTCGGTCTCTTGATCCCGGCGGCGGCCCTCGGCGGGCTCTCGGCCCTGGAGGCGGTGGACAAGGCGCGAGGCCTCTACGGCCAGGCCTTCCGCGTGGTCCTGGTCTTCCACACCCTGACCATGGCCTTCAACACCGCGCTGTTCCCGCGAATGGCCCGGCTCACGGGCTCGGGGCGCGGGCCGGAGGAGGTGCGGCCCCTCTTCTTCCGGGCGGTCCGCTACCAGGCCTGGTGGGCGGCGCCGCTGGCGGCGGTGACCTTCCTCTACGCCCCGCAGGTGGCCGGCTGGTTCGGCGAGGAGTACCGCCAGGGGGTGGCCGGCCTGGGCAGCACGACCGGGGTGCTGCGCATCCTCGCCGTGGCCATGCTCCTGGACACGATCGGCGGTCCGGTCGGCATGCTTCTGATCGGCCAGAAGGAGATGGACCGGAAGCTCCCCTGGTTCGGCGCCGCTCTGGCAGTGACCAGCGTGGCCGCCAACGTCCTGCTTATTCCGCGCTACGGGATCCACGGGGCGGCCTGGGCCTCGCTCACGGCTTCGGCGGTGGAGTTCCTGGTCAAGCTGATCCTGATCCGCCGCTTCCTCGGCAGCCCCTGGCCCATGCTGCCGGCGATCCTGCCCTACCTGCTGCTGGCCGCGGGCGGAGCGGTGGGTCTGACCCTCACGCCGCTGGCGGCCCATCCCATCCTCGGCGGCCTCACCCTGGCGGCGGCCTTCCTGCTCCTGACCCTCGCCCTGGGCCTGGTGGATCCGGCGGTCGTGAGCCGGCTCCGGCGGCTGGGCGGAGGCGGCGGGGAGGCAGCCTAGAATGCCGGCCTCCCGGCGGTCCCGCTCCCCCCCCTGCCTCCATGAGTTCCTCCGCACCCCGGCGCGTCGTCTTCGTCGGCATCGACGGCGCCACCTGGAAGATCATCGAACCCCTGGTCCAGGAAGGGAAGCTGCCCAACCTCGCCGCCATGATGGAGGCAGGCACGCGCGGCATCCTCGAGTCCACCATCCCGGTCAACTCCAGTGTCGCCTGGGCTTCCTTCATGACCGGCTGCGACGCCGGCAAACACGGGGTCTTCTTCTTCCGCGAGCAGCGCCATGGCAGCTATCAGCGGCCGATCATCCGCTTCGACTCCCTTCAGGCGCCGACTCTCTTCCGTCTGGCCAGTGACCACGGCCTGCGGGTGGTCTCGGTGACCATGCCCCTGACCTACCCGCCGGAGCCCGTGAACGGCGCCATGATCGGCGGCCTCCTGACCCCCGACCGGGATGCGGACTTCATCCATCCGCCGGAGCTGCGCGCCGAGCTCCAGGAGGCCATCGGCGACGTCCCCGCCGACAACGAGCCGGAGAAGCTCTTCCATGCCGGCGACCTGGACGGTGCCCTCCAGAGCCTGCATCACGTCACCGAACAGGTCACCCGCATGGCCGAGCACCTGCTGCGCACGCGGGATCCGGATCTGTTGACCGTGGTCTTCCGGGGTGTGGATCTGGTCTGCCACCAAGCGCTCTGCGCTACCGACCCCGAGTGGGCGCGCGCCCATCCCGAGGAGGCCCGGCGCTTCGGCCATCTGGTCGAGGACATGTACCGGCGGGTGGACGCCAGCCTCGGCCGGATCCGGGATCTTGCCCGCCGTCTCGCCGAGGAGCAGGGGCGGGAACTGGTCCTTGCCGTCGGCTCGGACCACGGCTTCGGTCAGCTCAGCTACCGTTACTACCTGAACAAGTGGCTGGTGGACCAGGGCTACCTCGTGCTCAAGCCCGGGGCCGGCTCGGCCGGCGCCCTGCGGCTCTGGCTGCAGCGCAAGTGGACCGGCCTCCTTCGGCGCACCGGCATCCTGCGCCGTCTCCACGCCCGCGGGCGGGCCCTGCCCAAGGGGCCGGAGCAGACCTACATGGAGATGGTGGACTGGTCGCGGACCCGGGCCTGGTCCAGCTTCTCCGGCGGCGAGGACATCATCCTCGTCAATCTCAGAGGACGCGAGCCGGAGGGCATCGTCGAGCCCGGCGCCGAGTACGAGGCCCTGCGCAACGAGATCCTGGAGCGCATCAAGACCCTGGAGGCCCCCGACGGCACCCGCATCATCGCCCGCGCCTTCCGCCGCGAGGAACTCTGGCAGGGGCCGCAGCTGGAGCAGGCGCCCGACATCCAGCTGGTCACCCTGGACACCTCCTGCAACATGGCCGCCAGTCCGGTCCACCCGGCCACCGTCGAGCGC
>JALUUN010000570.1 GCA_027021325.1 Planctomycetota bacterium | reverse complement strand
CCGAGACTGAAAAGGTCGGTGCGATGATCCTGGCGCACGCGCCGGGCCAGAGCCTGCTCGGGACTCATGTAGTAGGGCGTGCCCAGGAGCTGGCCCGTGAGGGTCAGATCCCGGCTGTCCCGGACCATGGCGATGCCGAAATCGGTCAAGGAAGCGTCGCCGTTCGGGTCCAGGAGGATGTTCTGGGGCTTGAGGTCGCGGTGGATCACGCCCCGGGAGTGGGCGTGCTCCAGGGCCGCCCCGATCTGGCGGCCGACGCGCAGGGCCAGGTCCTGCAGTTCCTCCTGGCCGGGGCGAGGCGTTCGCAGGCGCAGGGCGTCGAGACGCCGGTCGAGGCTCTCGCCTTCGACCAGGTCCATGGCGGTGTAGAGCCAGCCGTCCACCGAACCGGCCTCGTGGATGCGGACGATATGCGGGTGTTCCAGGCGGGCGGCGGCCTCTGCCTCGCGCTGGAAGCGCTTCTCGCTGACCACCGAGGCGGCCAGGGCCGGATGCAGGACCTTCAGGGCGACGGTCCTTCGCCCGCTCTCCTCCACCGCCCGGTAGACGACGGCCATGCCGCCGCGACCGAGTTCCTCCCGCAGGCGCCAGCGCCCGAGACGCGCTCCCGGCGGCGCACCGGCCCCGGCGGCCGGCGGCTTCAGAGCCGGCAGCATCTCCAGGTAGATCCGGCACTGCTCCAGGACCTCGGGGCGCAGGACCTCGTCCAGATCCCGGGCCCAGGCCTCCGGATCGGGAGCCCGGCCCGCCTCATGGAGGCGGATGAACTCCTCGACGGCCTCGTGGACGCGGCGGCGGTGCACTCCGGAGGGGGTGTCGGGCATGGCATCCAGGGCAGGGCGGAGCCTGAACAGGCCCGCCCTTCCTTCCTAGCGGAAGCCTCCCCCGGCTCCAACCCGCTTCCCCTCGGCCGCGCCCCGGATCCGGCCGGTTTCCGCTGGATCCGGACACGGATTCTGCCTCCCCCTCCCGCCCGAAGGGGCCCGATCCGGCGCGGCCGAGACTCGTAGCGAGGGGCCCGGTCTGGTATTCATGGGAGCCCCCACCGGAGGCCGGCACCCCTCCCTGCATGACCCGAACCGAACCGGGCACGACCCGCCTGCTGCAAGACTGGTATCGGGGCGACCGCGAGGCCCTCGAGGAGATCCTCAGGCGCCATCTCCCCTGGATCCGGGCCCGCGTCCGGCGCCGCCTCGGGGCGGCGCTCCGGGCCCGCCTGGAGACCGGGGATGTCGTCCAGGAGGCCGTCCTGCGCCTGCTCCGGGACGGCCCGCGCCTCCAGATCGAGAACGAGCCGCGCCTTCTCGCCCTCCTGGCCCGGCTGGTGGAGAACGTCCTCCGGGATCAGGCCGACTTCCATCAGGCCCAGCGGAGGGGCGGCGGGCGCCGGGATCTGCCCCTGCCGGCCACGGAAGGGGGGCTGGAGCCGGCCAGCCGCGAGGCGCCCCCTTCGGAGGAAGCCGGGCGCCGGGAGATGCGCGCCCTGGTCCGTCTGGGCCTGGAGCTCCTGACCCGGGAGGACCGCGAAATCCTGCATCTGCGCAACTGGGAAGGGCTTTCCTTCGCCGCCCTCGGCGAACGCCTGGGCGTGACGCCGGGCGCCGCCGACATGCGCTACCGCCGGGCCGCGCGGCGCCTCTCCGCAGTCCTGGCCGATCTGAAGCAGGGCCGGGTGCCCTTGTCCGAAGAGGAAGCGGTGACCCGGCAGGCGCCGGGCTGAACCCGGATTCACCTGAGAATCCCCGGGGCGCGGATTTTTCAGGGAAAAAACGGGTGGGATCCGCCGCGCGCCTCCGCTATGCCCTGCGGACCCGGAGGCTCCGCTTCGAGGGGATTTCCACCTTCGCCCGCCCCTTCGAGGAGGAGGCGTCCGTTCCGGAGACTCTCCGGACTCCGGCGGGCGCGTCTCCGGGTCCTTCCCTCCCCTCAGCGGAGCCGGCGCTGGCCTCATCCCCGCTTTCCGGCCCGGTCCGGCTTCATCCCCCGGGAGCGTTCCGATCCCCACCGGGACGCTCCCACTTCCTTCGCAGCCGCTGCGACTGGAGCTCGGACGGCGCTCGATCCCGGGCCGCAGCCGGGGACGCCCACAGCAGACCTTGCTCCGCAAGCCCTCGGCGGGGTACCTGGCCGCCCCGGCGCTGGACCAGGAGCCCGCCGGCAGGGTCCGGAAGGAAGACCGGGACCGCCCGGTGCAGCAGGCCGAGGCGGTGGCCTCCAGCCCGCCGCAGGTTCCCGTCTCGCGGTCCTCAGGGTCCACGAGGACGACCTGCTCCTCCGCCTCGGGAGTCCCGCCGGGGATCCGAAGCCTCAATGGACCCCGGCGGCGGGCCCCGCACGCTCCAGGACCTCGGGCAGGATCCGCCCTTCGGCCTCCTCCGGCGGCCGGAGGCCGAGGAAGGCGCAGACCGTCGGCACCAGGTCCCGCGGCGCCGCCGGGCGCTGCAGGCGCCGGCCGACCCAGCCGCCGTGAGCGAAGATCAGAGGGACATGGCGGTCCTCCTCCCAGGGCGAGCCGTGGGTCGAGGCGTGGGCCTCGGGATTCGGATAGAGGAACCAATGGGGCTCCTGGACCAGGAAGAGATCCCCGGAACGCCCCGGCATCCAGGAGGCCAGGATCCAGTCTGCCAGCGGCCCCTCGCCGGCCTCCCCCCGGGCCAGGGCCGCACCGGTCCAGACGCTGTGGATGCCGGGCTCCCGGAGCAGGGCCCGGGCCGCTGCCTCCTGGACCGCAACCCGGTCGAGACCGCTGGCCTCCAGGGCCGCGGGATCGATCCAGAGGCAGGGATTCCAGAACTGGCGGAAGAGGGGCGGAAGCTCGCGGCCGCCGCCAAGAGTCTCCTGGACGGCGCGGTTGGCCGTGTCGAGGAGACGGCGCGGATCCAGGCGCCCGGGAGAGGCCTGGCCCTCTCCGGCCTTTCGCGCCTCGGGCGGCAGGTCGCTCCCATGGTCGGCAGAGAGGAGGACCAGGGTCCGGTCCAGGCCGACACAGGCGTCCACGCCCGCGAGCAGCCGCGCCAGCTGCTGGTCCAGGCGCAGGAGCTGGTCCTCCGACTCCCGGCTGTCGGGTCCGAAGGTGTGACCGATGAAGTCCGTGGCCGAGAGCCCGACGGCCAGGAAGTCCGTTGCCGTTCCCTGGCCGAGCCCCTCTTCCTGAAGGACCGCCAGGGCCAGGTCCACGGTCCAGGCGTCGGCGAAGGGCGTGTAGGCGACGGTGAGGAGGCGGCGCTCCCCCTCTCCGAGGGCATGGGGAAAGGTCCGCCCCAGGGGCCGGTGGTCGCGCTCGAAGGGGCGGTCGTCCGGCGCCCGGTAGCGGTCCGCAGAGAGAAGGAGGTCCCAGGCGCCGGGGAGGGCGGCCCGCTCCTCCCGGTTCATCGCCTGCAGCCAGGCCGGGAGCTCCTTCCGGTACCAGGTGCTCGTCGTGAAGCCGCCCGCCGAGGGATCGAACCAGAGGGCCTGGCCGCGGTGGCCGGCCAGGAGGATGGCGGAGCGGTCCTTCCAGGCCACGCTCCAGGCCCGGCCGCCGGCCTCGAGGATGCGGTCGGCCAGGGTCCCGGCCTGCAGCAGACGGGGGGAGCGGCCGCTGCGGGGCCCGAGCGGAGAACCGAGGACCGGGTGCTCCGGGTCCTCGACGCAGTAGACCGTCCGCCCCTCGGGATCCACCCAGACATTGCCGACCATCCCGTGACGGGCGGGGCTCGCCCCCGTGGCCAGGGTCGCATGGCCGGAGGCCGTGAAGGTCGCCGCGTGCCGGTAGCGCGCCTCCGCGTAGTCCCGGCCGTGGCCCAGGAGCCAGGCGAAGCCGTCCGGCCCCCAGCGCGGGTCGGCAGCCGCCAGGGCGTCGGCGCGAAGCTGGTCCACGGTGATCTGCAGGACCAGAGCCGGGGCCTCGCCGGCCGGGGAAGCCGCCTGGAAGCCGGCGGCGAGCGACAGGAGGAAGGCGGACATCAAGGACCGGAACGGTCGGAAAGGGCGGGATTGCCGGTGAGGGCGTGGACACGCTCGCGCCAGGCACAGAGGGCGGCCTGTTCCAGGATGCGCGCCGCGGTGCCCGGATGGAGATCCAGAGCCAGCTGGTCGAGGACAGCGCAGACCGCCAGGTCGCCGCGGCGCGGTTCGGTGTCGGTCAGGAAGGGCCGGTCCTGGAGCCAGCCCTCGAGGAGGTGGAGGGACTCCTGGAACTCGCGCTCGACCACCTCGCGGGGCTTTTCGCCGGTCCCCTGACCCTGGAGGCGGCGCCGGGCCATGCTCCGCCCGAGGCGCGGCAGCAGCCATCGCAGAGGCGGGCGCAGCCCCCGGCCCAGCACCGCACGCAGGTTCTCGTAGTGCTCCGGCACCAGCCAGCGCAGATAGACGCCTTGGAAGTAGAGGACCTCGTCCCCCCAGTCCTCCCAGAGGCGGTCCAGAAGCCGGTCGCGGGGGTCGGGAGGCTCCAGGCGCGGCTCCGGCCAGCGCTCGTCGAGGACCGTGAGGATGTCGGAGCTGTCGGCGACGGTCTCGCCGTCGAGGAGCAGGACCGGCACGCGGCCGCGCGGGTTGAGGCGGCGCACCTCCCCCGGCGAGCGGGCGTTGCGTACTTCGTAGTCCAGGCCCTTGCGGCGCAGGGCCATCTGGACCTTGGCGCAGGGCGGCGAGAAGGTGCTGCGCCCGCCGAAGCCTCCATACTGGAGGAGCACGAGCGGCTGGGGACGAGCAGGCATGGAGCCTCCAGAATGCCCCCTCCGCCGGGACGCGGCCACATGGAAGTCCTCGATCTCGACCGACTCTTCGCCAGCCTCCGGGAGTACTGGCAGCCCCTGCGCATCGCCCGGGCCAACGGCCAGGACCTGCGCCTGGCCCGCCTTCGCGGCCGCTTCGTCTGGCACGCCCACCCCGGGGAGGACGAGGTCTTCCTGGTGCACCGCGGGCGCCTGCTCCTGCACCTGGAGACCGCGGAGGGCCGGCGCACCCTGGAACTCGGCCCCGGGCAGCTGGCGGTGGTGCCACGTGGGACCCGCCACTGCCCGGAGGCGCCCGACGAGGCCCTGGTCCTCCTCTTCGAGCCCTCCTCCACGGTCCAGACCGGGGATTCCGGGGAGCGCCCGCCGGCCGGGATCCGGGATCTCCGATCCCTCCCGCCCGGGGATCCCGGAGTAGACTGAGAGGGCCCGGTCCCGCCGGGCCTTCCCCCTCCCCTTCCGCCATGCCCGGACGTCTCCCCCTGCTCCTGCTCCTTCCCGCCGCCCTCCTCCTGGGCCTGACCCGGCCTGTCGAGCAGCCGGCAACGCCCCTGGAAGGCCAGGAGGGCCCGGTCCATCTCTTGCCCTTCGGTCTCCTGGAGAGCGTGCGCGACGCCTCCCGCCGCGTGCCCATGCAGATCCAGGTCTACCACGCGGGCGAGGAGCTCGCCGCCCTCGAATCCTTCGAGGCCCGCGCTGTGGACGGACGCCTTCTGGCGCAGGTGGATCTCGGTGGGGAGAGCCTGCGCGGCGACGGCGGCGATCTCTTCCAGCTCCACTTCCTGCTGGAGCGCCTGGACCCCGGCCTCAGCCACCGCCACGAACAGCGCCTCTTCATTCCCCTCGAGGAGTGGCGTCCGCTCCCGCCCGAGGAGGAGGCGCGGCTCATCGACGAGGTCCGGCTGCGCCTGAACGCGCTGCGCGAGTCCGGCGTCCATCAGCTGCGCAACCTCCGCTTCGAGGTGGATCTCGCCGAACTCTTCCCCGCCGGCGCCCGCCCCGGGGACGAGGCCGTCTACGACCTGGCGCTGCACTACCGGGACGCTTCGGGCGTCCGGCACACCGCCCGCCTCGACGGCCAGCGGATCCGGCTCCTGGATCCCTGGTTGCCCCCGCCCGACGCCTGGTTCGCCGCCCACGGCCGCAGCCGCGGCACCGGCGGTTCCTGGCTCACCGGTGACCTCCACGTGCACAACTGCCGGGACCAGGCGATCCTCGGCTGTCCGGACTGCCCGGCGGAGTCCTTCAACGTGACCGGCAGCTTCACGAACGCCGATCTCGCTGCCCAGTTCCAGGCCCTCGGCTTCGACTTCTTCAGCACGACCACCCACTCCTACTGCATCAACAGCGACGCCGAGTTCAACGACGTCCTCAACGAGTCGCAGATCCTGGACACTCCCGACTTCCAGGTGATCTGCGGCACCGAACTCACGACCGAGGAGCAGGGCCCGCAGATGGGGACCGATGTCTTCGACACGGTCTGCTTCCTGGGCGGCCAGTTCTTCAGCGAGGGGATCGCCCACTATGGCGGGCACGGCATCACCTCACGCAAGGAGGGCGGCCAGGACGGATTCCTCGACAACTGCGACCCGCCGATCCGCAACCAGCAGGCCAACGTGGACGAGGTGAACGCCGAAGGCGGTTTCGCCATCGCCAACCATCCGGGCGGCGGCGGGATCTGGGGCGGCGGCCTGGGTCTGAACAGTGTCGCCCAGTTCGAGGGCATCGAAGGCAACCGCGCCTGGGGTTCGGAGATCTGGAACGGCGGCGAGAACCAGGCGACCACCCAGCACCGGGCCTGGTGGATCGGGCGCCTCACGGAAGGGAAGTTCACCTATCCCTACTCGGGCAGCGATACCCACGACGCGGCCTTCGACTTCGGCGCCACCCATGTCTGGCACGAGGGCGCGCTCACCGATGCCAGCCTGATCGCCGCCCTGAAGAGCGGCAATCACTACCTGAGCAACGGCCCCTTCCTGTCCCTGGACATGTTCGACGCCCGGGGCAACCGCCTGGAGATGGGCGGAATCGCCCAAGTTCCGGCGAACCGCCTGCCGGCCAACTACCCGGTCACCGTCGAAGTCTTCTACAACACGGCCGCCTCCTCGACGGTCACCATCTTCGTCGGAAGCGTCGGCGCGGGCGAGACGGCCGTGGCCACCTTCCCCGGGGTCAGCGGCCAGGGCAGCCTGCAGACGAGCGTCACAGTGCCGACGGGCGGCAGCTCCTGGTACCGGGCCGAGCTGATTCGCGACGACGGCAGCCAGTCCGCCTACACCTCGACCTGCTTCGTGTTCCTCTTCTGAGGATGCGGATCAGGCCTCCCGGCGGCCGATACGCTCGACCTCCTCATCCTCCTCGTCAAGGAGGCTGAGGGGTGCGGCGTTCGGCGCC
>JALUUN010000569.1 GCA_027021325.1 Planctomycetota bacterium | reverse complement strand
CGCGGGTCGCGCCAGGAGTCGTGGCTCGTCGGGTGGCAGGTGACGCAGCCCGCCGCCGACTCGAGCCCGGCCAGGGCAGCGTTGCCCGCGACGAAGGCCTCGCGGTGAGGGCTCTCGTGGCACTCGGCGCAGGCCCGCCAGCGGGGCGGCTCGCCCTGGAAGGCCGAAAGCCCCTCCACGGAGTGCGGCGTCCCCTTCTGGTGGCAGTCCAGACAGTCCTTCCCCGCGTGCGCCTCCTCCAGGGGGAAGCGCGGGTCGTGCTCGAAGGCCGCCACTTCGGCGAAGGGGTGCTCCTGGCCGTGACAACTGGCGCAGGTTCCCGTCATGCGCCCCTCGTGCGGGTCGTCGTGGCAGGCGGTGCAGTCCTGGGTGGCGCCCAGGAAGCGCCGCTCCCCCTCGGCCAGGACCGCCTCGTCGGCGTTCGGGTGGCAGTCGGCACATCGGAGGCTTGCGTGCCGGCCCTCGAGGGAGAAGTCCAGGTTGCGGTGGTCGTAGGAGGCGATGCCGCCGGGAAAGCCGGAGAGGACGAAGGCTGCGTCGTCCACCAGCGGGTGCTCCGGGCCGAGGTGCTCGCGGTGGCAGGCGCCGCAGGCGGCGACCTTCGGGCCGAGCTCGGCGTGCAGGCCGCGGCCGGAGTCGAGCTGCCCGGCGATGGCTTCGTGGCAGTCCAGGCAGGCGCTCTTCAGGCTCTGGAACCAGCCTCCGTGGCAGGCGTCGCAGGACTCGCCGGCCGCGATCCCGGGGTGGGCGGCATGGACGGTGCTCACCGGCCCGGGGCTGGTACGGCCCAGGTCCTGCCACACGATCCAGGTCACGGCCGCCGCCGAGACCAGTGCCAGCCAGAGCCGCGGCGAGAGGAGAACCTTCATCGTCCGAGGCCCTCCGTCGCCACCCCCCCGTAGCGCAGAGCGGTGTACACGTGCAGGATCAGGATCAGGACCATGAGCAGCGCCACCCAGCGGTGGAAGTAGCGCCAGCTCCCGAGGAGGGTGCGCAGGTCCTCGAAGCGTGCCGCCATGAGGGAGGCACGGTGGCTGCGTCGGGCCAGGGCCAGGATCTGGCGCAGCTGGTCCTCGGGGATGCCCTCGCGCACTCCTTCGCGGCGCAGTTCGACGAGGAGGCGGTCGAGGGCGCGCTGCTGGCCGAAGAGACCGGCGATGCGCGCCAGGATGCCGCGGTTCCAGCGCGTCGAGTCCACGAGTTCGCCGATGGCGCGGCGCACCCGCTCCCCGAACTCACGGTTCGTCCGGTCCCACTCCGAGGACAGCCGCGCCAGTTCGCCGTGGACCTCGTCGAGTTCCAGCTCGCGGCCGTTGGCCGAGCGCGGGATGAAGGCGTAGAGATAACGGCCGATGGCGCCGGTCAGGACCAGGAAACCCATGGCCAGGAGCGTCTGCCCTCCGACGCTCAGACGCCAGTCGAGGCCGCCGTGGACGACGCCGAGGAGCAAGGCGGAGACCCCGGTTGCCAGATGCAGGGTCATCCACGAACGCAGGCTTCCGAATTCCAGGGGGAACCAGCGCGAGCGGCGCAAGAGATAGGAGAGGTTCAGGAGGACGCAGGCCGCGCCGCCGATGCCAAAGGCCAGCCCCAGGGCGCGGGCGGGCCGCAGCCGCTCGTAGAGGGGGTGCAGGGCGCGCAGGCTCCGTTCAGCCAGGTAGTAGTCGCGGTGCAGGAGGACCCAGATGAGCGCCCCGCAGGACAAGAGGAAGGCCAGCCCCAGGGCGCGCAGGAGTCCGGTCCCCTGCTCGACGGCCGGGTCGCTCTCCGGGCGCAGGGAGGGGTCGAAGGAGACACCGCAACGCTTCAGGAGTTCGAAGGGCGGTTCGCCGCCGATCATCACGAAGACCTCGTCGTTGGCCAGCGTCTCGACCCGCGCCTCCTCCGGAGGACCGACCTCCAGTTCGACCTCGTCCTCGCGGATCGTGCGCACCCGGCTCTGGACGACGACGCGCAGCAACCCCGCCTCCTGCATGCGCTGGAGCCGCGCTTCGTTCCGGCTCTTGAGACGGAAGAAGGCCTCCTTCCGGTAGCTCAGGGTGACTTCGTTCCCCTCCTGCTCGGCCAGCCCCATCGCCGCCTCGACCGCGGAGTCGCCGCCGCCGACCACGAGAAGACGGCGGCCCTGGTAGGAACGGGCGTCGAGGAGGGAGTAGGTGACCTTGGGCAGCTCCTCGCCCGGAACCCCGAGCTTGCGCGGCGAGCCGCGGCGGCCGAGGGCCAGGCAGACGGCGGCGGCTTCGACCTCGCCGTCCGAGGTCACCACCCGGTGGCGGCCGCGAGTGCCGGCGACAACTCCCTGCAGACGCTGGCCGTAGCGGATCGGCAGTTCGTGGCGCTCGACGATTGTGCGCCAGAGCTCCAGGAGCTCCTCCTTGGTGTAGCTCAGGCGCTCAAGCCGTCCGTAGAGGGGCAGATCCACGGGCTGCGTCAGGACCAGCTTGCGCCGCGGGTATTTCGAGACCGTGCCGCCGAGAGCCTCCTGCTCCAGGACCAGGAAGTCGAGGCCGAGGCGCCGGGCCTCCAGAGCGCAGGCGATTCCGGCCGGTCCGGCGCCGACGATGACGAGATCCAGGGTGCCCTCCGGCGGCGGGCCCTGCTCCTCGCGCAGGCGGTGCACCTCCCGGGCCACGGCCACACCATGCTGGATCGCCGTCCGGACCAGGGCGTAGCCCGTGACCTCCCCCGCCAGGTAGACGCCCGGCGTCCCCACCGCCTCCTGGCGCTCGTTCAGGGCCGGCAGGTCGTCGCGATCACGGATGTCGCCGAGGGTCAGGGCGATGGCCCCGACCGGACAGGCCTCGGCGCAGCGCCCGTGGCCCACGCAGCGCGCCCCGTGCACCACCTGGGCCTGGCCGTGCAGGACGTCCAGCACCCCTTCCTCCGGGCAGGCACGCACGCAGGTGGCGCAGCCGATACAGCGTGTGAGGTCTACGAAGGGATACTGGAGGCGCGCCTGATGGGTGCCGCGCTGGCGGGCCGCGCGGCGTTCCTCGAGCCCGGCCCGGAGCCGGCCGAGGTCGCGCCGGCGGGCGGCGGTCCAGGCCAGGGAGGCCGCAAGCGCCAGCGTCGTGAGGACGAGGAGGGGGAGGGTCAAGACGGGAATCCGGGCCGGGGGATGCCGGACGGCTGGACACAGGAAAGCGCAAACGGAATGCCGCCCCCCTCAGGCGCCTGCGCGGACCGGACGGTCCAGAGCGCCCCGGGCCGGCACCCGGGGCCCGCCGCTACCCGGCTCAGGCCTCGGGCGGCGTGAGCCGCGGCAGGCTCAAGCCGCCGTCCAGACGCAGGATCTGGCCCGGCGCGTAGGGCAGGTCGCCGCGGGCCAGCATGGCCACCGCCCGGCCGACGTCGGCCGGGGTCCCCCAGCGGGCCTCCAGGAGTCCGTGCGCTTCGATCAAACGGTCGTAGCGTTCCCGCACCCTCTCGGTCATGTCGGTGCGCACGAGGCCGGGCTGGACCTCCCAGACCGGGATGCCCTCCGGGGCGAGGCGCACCGCCCACAGGCGGGCGGCCATGGAGAGGGCTGCCTTGGACAGGCAGTAGCCGGCCCGGTCCGGGGAGGCGAGTTCGGCCGAGACCGAGCTCACGAAGACAATGGCGGGATGGCGGCCCCGGTCCGCACGGCGCTGCTCCAGCATCCAGGCGGCCGCGTCCCGGGTCAGGAGGAAGGGGCCGCGGGCGTTGACGCGCCACAGGCGGTCCAGGTCGTCAGGGTCCGCCTCCAGAGGATCGGCCCGGACCTGCGGGGCGACGCCGGCGTTGTTCACCAGGAGGTCGAGGCGCCCGAAGCGCTCGCGCACCTCCCCGAGAAGGCGGCGGCGCCCCTCTTCCTCGGCGATGTCGGCGGCGGCGTAGTGGACCTCGGCGCCGCTTCGCTGCAGGCGCTCGACCCCGGGGCCGGGTTCGCCGCTTCGGCCGTTCAGGACCAGGCGCCAGCCCTCACCCGCAAGGGCGACGCCGATGCCGAGCCCGATGCCGCGGCGGCCTCCGGTGATCAGGGCGACGCGTTCCTTCATGTCCGGGATCCTCCTTCCTCGCCATCGCCCAGGGGGCCGCGACCCGCCGCCGCACCCTGCGGCGCGGGTACCGGCCCGAAGAAGCGCGGCGTCGTCTCGCCGCGCATCCGCCGGTCCATCCAGAGCACGGCCTCGCGCAGGTGGTAGTCGCCCCACTGGCAGGCCTCGCCGCGGGGTATCGTGCTCCCCGCCGGCACGTGGTCCCAGCCGCGCGGCCGGTGGTAGAGGGCGTGGCGCAGGAGACCCTGGTGCTCCTCCTCTTCGATGAGCCAGGGCGGCTCGAGGAGGGTCCGGAGCAGGGCCTGACCGGCCAGGAACCAGCGCTCCCCCTCTCCGGCCTCGCCGTGATGACCGAGCCAGCGGCCCAGGCGCAGGAAGCCCTGGGCGGCGATGGCGGCGGCCGAGGAGTCCACGGGCTCGTGGCCGTTCTCCGGGTCGGCGGGCCGGGAGCGCCAGTCGCCGAGGGCGGCGAGACCCGGTGCGCCCGTGTCCCAGTAGGGAATGCCGTCGGCCGGCGTCTGCGCCAGCCAGATGCCGGCGCAGGTGCGGGCCGCACGCAGGAGCCAGGCCTCGAGCTCCGCCCGGCCGCCGGCGGCCTCCAGCGAGGCGTCGTCGGTCACGGCCAGGAACTCCAGGCACTCCGCGAAGCCGAGCAAGGCCCAGGCGAGGCCGCGCGTCCAGGTGGTGAAGGGCGACCAGCCCTGCTGGGTGGCCGGGCAGCGCCAGGAGCCGTCCACGGGGTCGAAGAGGCTCTCGTGGGCGACACGCCCGGGCGGCCGGTCCCAGACGTCGCGGCCCTCGCCGTAGAAGAGGGCGTAGCGGGCGGTGGTCCGGGCATGCTCGAGGGCGCGCAGGAGCAGGTCCACGCGGCGGTCGCCCTCCTCGAGGAGCGGCTGTCCCAGGAGCCAGGCGAGCTCCAGGGAGCGGAGGCTGCGCATCGTGTCGATGAAGAGGCTGTGCGGCCCGTGGAAGCTGTACAGGAAGCCGCAGCGGTCCCGGCGTCCCTCCTCGTCGGGCAGGGGCGTCCAGCGCCGCGCCTGGGTGGCGCCGCTCACGCGCAGAGCCTGCTCGCAGAGTTCGAGTTCGCCACCGGAGTCCTCGAGGCGCCCCTCCAGGATCAGCCGACGCCAGGTGCCCCAGGTCGAGACCTGCTGGAAGCCATGGTCGTGGATGCCGGTGTGGGCAAGAAGCGGGGCCATGCGCTGGCGGGTGCCGCGGCGGCCGAGCTCCAGGAACTGCTCGTCGCCGGTGGCCTCGAACTGCAGGAAGGCCGAGCCGACGCGGAAACCCTGGGTCCATTCGGTCCAGGCGCGGTTGGTCCAGCGGCCCTCGACGGTGATCACGGGGGCCCCCCGGGTCTCGTCCCAGGCGGCCTCGAGGGCGCGGATCTTGCAGCCCGAGATCTCCCAGAAACGGGAGCTGTCCCAGGGGAGCCGGTGCGGGGCTTCGGGAATCTCCATGCTCAGCGGCGCGGTTCGAGGCCGGAGCCGGCCAGGAGTTCGTCGCGGTCCACGGCGGCGAGATCGCCGGGGCGGGACTGGGCAAGGGCGGAGAGGCGCTGGCCCAGGGCCAGGGCCTCCTCCGGCGGACGCTCGACGAGGAGACCGTAGAGGAGGCCCGCCAGGAAGGCGTCGCCGGCTCCGATGCGGTCCAGGACCGCGAACTCCAGGGGCGGGGCCTCGAGGAGGCGGTCCTCGGCGGCGAGCCACAGGCAGGCACCGAAGCGCTGGCGGCCGTCGGGCAGATTCTCCCGCAGGGGGACGGCCAGGGCGGCCAGCTCCCCGGACTCCGCCGCCAGACGCCGGCCGGCCTCGGCCGGGTCGCTGCTGCCGGTCCAGGCCTCCAGGTCACGGGGGCCGGCGGCGAGCAGCCGGATCTCGGGAAGGATGGAGCGGTGGAAGGCCAGGGCCTCCTCGTGGCTCCACATCCGCGACCGCCAGTTGAAGTCCCAGGAGACCCAGGCGCCGCCGCGCCGGGCGGCGCCCAGGAAGGCACGGGCCTCCTGGCGAGCGGACTCGCCGAGACCGGCGTAGGTGCCGCCGCAGTGGACGCCGGCGGTGCGCCCGGCGGCGAGGATCTCCTCCCAGGGGGCGGGGCCCGAGGCGCCAGGGCGGCCGGTGCCGGTCCCGGCCCGGTCGTACCAGCCCCGCGCCGGACGCGGCCCGAAGCCCGGGTCCACGAAGTGGAGGCCCAGGCGGCCCTCCCGGCCGAAGCCGTCGTAGCGGATGGACGGATCCGTGAAGAGGCGCAGGCCGGCGGCGGCGGCCTCGCGGCGGACCCGCGCCGCCAGGGGGTGGCCCTCGGGCAGGGCGCCGGCCCAGGCCGCGGGCAGGCCGAGGCGCGCCAGGGCGTGGACGAGGTTGAACTCGGCGCCGCCTACGTGGACCTCCAGGGTCTCGGTCTCCTCCAGGCGACGGCCGCCCGGGGGCGACAGGCGAAGCAGAACCTCGCCCAGGGCCAGGCAGGCGAAGTCGGCGCCCGCACGCGGGCCCGGAAGAGGAGGCCGGTCGGCCATCGCCGGGCCAGGATAGGGACGCCGGCTGCGCGCTCCGGATGCGGCCCGGCCGCGCCGCTTCGTCCTCCTCCCCCATGCCCCGCATCGCCCTGCCTGAGCCTCTCGAGGAAGCCGAGTTCCTGGAGCGGCCGGACCGCTTCAGCCTCCTCGCCCGCGTGGGCGGTGTGCGCGTCCGCGCCTGGCTCCCGGACCCGGGGCGCCTGACGGGCCTCCTCCTTCCGGGCGTCCGCCTGTTCCTGCATCACGAGCCGCGTCCGGGCCGGCGTACCGCCTGGACCGCCCTGGCTCTCGAGACCCCCGGGGGCGAGGTCCTCTGCCTGGACACCCGGGTCCCGAACCGCCTGGCCCAGGCGGCCCTGGAGTCCGGCGCCCTGACGGAGTTCCGGGGCTGGCGACTCCTCCGGCCGGAAGCGCGCTGGGGCCGCTCCCGCTTCGACTTCCTCCTCGGCCGCGGCCGGCGGCGCCTGTGGCTGGAGGTCAAGGGCGTCACCCACCGCGAGGGCCGGCGCGCCCTCTTCCCCGACGCGGTGAGCGCCCGCGCCGCCCGGCACCTGCGGGAGCTCGCCGCCTTGAAGGAGAGC